>PALU01000030.1 GCA_002706585.1 Rickettsiales bacterium | reverse complement strand
TATTTAGAATTTGTAACCGAGGTATCAAAATTAAAAATAAATAGGTATTGTCCAGGAACTGACTTAAAAATTTAGGTGATCAGGAATTGATAAAAAAGAAAATTGATTATGCATTAATACTCCCTTGGAATTTTAAAAATGAAATAATGAAGAACCTTAATGTTTTCAAAGAAAAAGGGGGTAAATTTATTATACCTCTTCCAAAAATTGAAATTATATGATTAAACAAAAAAATGATTATAAAAGATATTAAAAAAAATTTTGAGGATGATCGGGGTATTATTACTGACATAATTACCAAAGAGAGAATAGATTATGTAACTATTATCACTAATAAAAAGGGAGCTATAAGAGGTAATCATTATCATAAAGAAACAATTCAATATCTTTACGTACTAGAAGGATCAATCCTAGTAGCATCTCAGTTCGAGGGAAAAGAGATAGAAAAGAAAATTTTAAATGCAGGTAGTTTGCTCTTTAATGAGGCTTATGAAAGACATGCAATAAAATCTATGGAAGACAGTAAACTTCTAATTTTAACAAGAGGACTAAGAGGTGGAAAAGATTATGAGTCAGATACTTATAAATTAGCTTCACCTCTAATAACTTAATTTTTAAAAAACACAATATAAATAACTAAAAATAATATTATAAATACAGAAATTAAGTTTATATATTTATAGACGAATTTTTTTGCTTCATTATTGAATTTGTAAAAAAAATATCCCACCATAAAAAATCTAAGCCACCTTGAAAACAATGATGAGATTAAAAATAGATAGATATTTAGTCCAAGAATTCCTGAGCCTAAACAAGTAATTTTGTAAGGAAAAGGTGAAAACCCCCCAATTATAACTAATAAAATTCCAATATCATTAAAACTTTCTTGAAATTTGAAAACTTTGTTTTCAATTGTAGGATAATTCATATTAATCCAGGGTAAGATAGAATGCCAAAATAAGAATCCAACTAAATATGCAACAAGCCCCCCTAAAACCGAAAAAATTGTAGTTACAAAAATTATTTTTAGATACTTCTCTCTGTTTGCCATAACATATGGGATAAGAAAAATATCTGTTGGTATTGGAAAAAAAATAGATTCTATGAAGGAAATAAAATACAAAAATGGATTAGTATTTTTTTTTGAACAAAAATTAAGTATTTTCTGAAAAGAAGTGTTTAAAAAAAATTTCACTTAGATCTTATATCATTATTTCGAGAAAAATAAATATTGTGTTTATTTTGATTTTTTTCACCAGAACAATAAAACCCTGATTAAATCAGGGTTTTATTGGAGGAAATTAAAATAGACTTGAGACTAGTAATAACAAAAAAATTGAAGAGAATGTAATTGCACAAAGTTTTGTTAAAATCATACCAGCCTATATACAACATATAGATGAATATATCTGTTGTCAACTATATATTGTTTTTTTTTTTTTATAATAAACTATATATTGATTTTATGTTATATAGAAAAATATTACTCATATGAACAATCTTAAAATAGCAGTTATAGGAAGTGGAATCTCAGGTTTATCATGTGCTTGGCTTCTTTCTAAAAAATATGATGTACATTTGTTTGAAAAAAATAATTATTTTGGGGGGCATGCTGATACGGAAACTATAGTTGATAAAGATTTTTCAAGAATTCAAATAGATACTGGTTTTATTGTTTTAAATGAAATTAACTATAAAAATCTTATTAATCTTTTTAAATCTTTAAATGTTGAAACCTATGCTAGCAATATGTCATTTTCTGTATCAAAAAATCATGGTGAATTAGAGTATTCTGGCTCTAGTTTACAAGGACTGTTCTCTCAAAAAAAAAATTTGTTAAGTAAATCATTTATTAAAATGATTTGTGAAATAATAAAATTCTATTTAACTGTTGAAAATGAAAAAGATGAATTCAGAAATTTGACACTATCTGAGTATCTTGAGGTTAAGAATTATTCTGATTACTTTAAGCTCAATCATATTTATCCAATGGCAGGAAGTATTTGGTCATCATCATTTGAACAAATTTCAAAGTATCCTTTTCCTGAATTCGTTCATTTCTTTTCAAATCATGGATTACTTAAATTATTTAATAGACCAAAATGGAGAACAGTTTTAGGGGGAAGTAAAAGTTATGTAAAAAAAATTATAAATTCAAAAAATATAAAATCTTTTAAAAATACTAAAGTTAAGGTTATTGATCGAACTTATAACTCTAAAATTGTTTTAGAAATAAATAAAAAAAAGGAAATCTTTGATAAATTAGTAATAGCGACACACTCAGATNAGGCTATAAAATTACTTAAAGATATAACAACGAATGAAAAAGAGGCATTAGAAAAAATAAAATTTACAAATAATGTAACTTACTTACATAAAGATAAAGATTTAATGCCAGTACTAAAAAAAAATTGGTCAAGTTGGAATTTTATCTCAAATAATAATAACAATAAAAGTATTAATGTTACTTATTGGATGAACAAACTTCAAAATTTAGGTACTAGTGAAAATTATTTCGTTTCTTTAAATCCTGTACCTCTTCCAAAAAAAGAAAAAATAATAATAATAAAAAAATATTCTCACCCCTTATTTACTAAGAAAACTTTTGAAGCCCAAAAACAAATTCTAAATTTGCAAGGAAAAAAAAATACTTGGTTCTGCGGTGCTTATTTAGGATATGGTTTTCATGAAGATGGAATTAAGTCTGGTTTAAAAGTTGCAGAGAATATTTCTGGGTTAAAAAGGCCGTGGGAAGAATAGAATTTCAAAAAGACTGTTTATATCAAGGTATTGTAAGTCACTCAAGGTTAGAACCATTTAGACACAGTTTTAAATACAAACTTACGTATTTTTGGTTTGATATCAAAAATTTTAAAAAATTTTTCTTATTTAGAAAAAATAAATTTTCACTTTTTTCTTTTTTTGAAAATGATCATGGTCCAAAAAAAAGTAAAGAGTACTTTGATAAAATCTTAAAGAATAAATTGAAAGAAGAAATTACTGAAAGCATTGATTATATAAAAGGGCTATGTCTTCCAAGAGTATTAGGTTATGTATTTAATCCGATATCCATTTTTGTATGTTATAATAAAAAAAAACAGGCTAAAGTAATAATTTTTGAGGTAAGCAATACATTTAATGAAAGACATGCATATTTCTGTTACATAAATAAAAATAGTAAAGAGTTTTCAATGAAAAAGGCTTTTTATGTTTCACCTTTTTTTAAAGTCGAGGGTAAGTATAAAATAAATTTTAGCATTGATAGACATCTTGTAAATTTATTTATAATTTACGAATTAAAAAAAAAAAAAGTTTTTGAGGCATCATTTAAGGGCAGGGCAATGAATATTTCTGAGATTAATTTATTTAAAATTTTTTTGTTAAGATTATTCCAAAATTTAAAAGTTACTTTTGGAATCTATTTTCAAGCATTGAAATTATTTTTAAAAGGAGCATCTTATAAATCTAAACCTTTAAAAAATAAAAAATTTTTTACCATTATAAATAAAGATGAATAGAAATTTAAAAAGAAAAATAAGGTTATTTTTTAGCGTATTATCTGAAAGTAAATTTGGATCTATCAATGTTTTATATAAGAAAAAAAGAATTTTTTCTTATACAGGCACATTAAAAGGTCCAAAGGCTGAAATAATAATAATAAATGAAAAATGTATTGAAGATTTTTTTTTGAAAGGTGATTTGGGTTGGGCAGAAAGTTATATTGAAGGAAATTGGGAAACCTCAAATCTCACAGATTTTTTAGAATGGGGAGCAAAAAATTTTCATGAATTCAATAGATTTATAAGAGGTAAGTGGTACATAATATTATTTCTTAGAATTAAACATCTTTTAAATAATAATTCAAAAAAAGGATCTAAAAAAAACATTAGTTTTCACTATGATCTCGGAAATTTGTTTTATAAACAATGGTTGGATAAATCTATGACCTACTCTTCAGCATTATTTAAAAATAAAAATCAAAATCTTTATGATGCACAAATTAATAAATATAAAAATCTTACAGATCTTTGTAAAATTAAACCGGGTGATGAAGTTTTAGAAATCGGATGTGGTTGGGGAGGTTTTTCTAGCTACCTAGCCAAAGAGCTTAAGGCTCGTGTAACGGCTATTACAATATCCAAAAAGCAATTTGAAAGTGTTCAAAATAAAATTTATGATAATAAATTAAACGATTTAGTTGATGTAAAATTATCTGATTACAGAGAAGTAAAAGGCCAATTTGATCACATCGTATCTATTGAAATGTTTGAAGCTGTAGGAGAGAAATATTGGCCTTTATATTTTAACGTATTAAAGAAAAATTTAAAAAGTAATGGAAATATTGGATTACAAACTATTACTATTGATAACAGTTTTTTCAAGACCTATAGAAAATTTCCAGATTTTATTCAGACCTATATCTTTCCCGGTGGAATGCTTCCTTCAGTCGAAGAAATGAAAAAAATTACAAGATCTATTGGATTAAATATTTTAGAAGAAAAAATGTTTGGTTTGCATTATGCAAAAACACTTAAATACTGGAAAGAATCTTTTGAAAGCTCATGGGGTAATATTAGAAATATTGGTTTTGACAACACATTTAGAAGGTTATGGGAATACTACTTGAGTTATTGCGAAGGAGGTTTTAAGTCCGGAAATATTAATGTTGGACAATTCTTAATTAAGAAAGTTTAAGTTGAGAAAAAGTTTTGTAAATTTGTTTTACGCTTTTCCTGCGTTTTCATTTGCTATTCCAACATTTCCTGTGATGATTTTATTACCAACGTTTTACTCAGAAAAATTCGGACTAGAAATTTCCTTTATTGGCATAGTCCTTTTTCTAGCAAGGTTAATTGATATAATTACAGATCCAATAATGGGGTGGATTAGTGATAAAAATATAATTACAAGAAAGTTTTGGCTTATTTTTGGAGGGATTTTAGCTATTCTTGCTTTAAATAAACTTTTTTTAATCGATAGTATACCGTATAAAAATTACCTTCTTATTTGGATCTCAATATTATACATTGGTTGGACAATGTTCCAAATACCCTACTTATCATTGGGTTATGATTTAGAATTAGATTATTTTGCTAGAACAAAATTAAGTGCTATGAGAGAGTTTTTTATTTTATTAGGCTTATTTATATCACTTGGATTACCATTGTTTTTAGAAATGAAGTCATTTGAGAGTTTGGAATTTCTTGTTAAAGTAGCATCTATATCTGGGATTACTGGAATCATAATTCTTTTAATTTTCGTCCCTGATAATTTAAAAAAAAAAAAAAAAATAGATACTTTTAAAATTTTTTCGAACCTAAAAAAAAATTTAAGATTTAAACAATTTATGTCGATTTTTTTTATAAATAGCCTAGCCAATGTATTACCAATGCTTTTATTCTCTTTTTTCATAACAGATGTGATTGGAGGAAATGACTTTGAAAGACAAAAAATACTTTTTGTTTATTTCTTATCAGCTCTTGTAGGAATACCTTTTTGGACTAAATTTAGCAAATTTTTAAGTAAAAAGAATACTTGGTCAATTTCATTGATATCAGCAGCTTTCTTTTTTTCGTTTGTTTTATTTATTGATCATGGCGATATTTTTGCTTTTATAATTATTTCATGCTTAACTGGTTTTTGTCTTGGCGCTGACTTAATAATACCTCCATCAATTCAAGCAGACATAACTGATTATCATAAATTAAAGTTCAAGGAAGATATTTCGGGTGTAACTTTTTCTTCAATTACATTTTTGAATAAATTTTCATTTGCTTTAGGAAGTATATTTGTTTTTGGAATATTAGGATTGCTAAACTTTCAAACAAATACGCAAATAAATTTTTCCAGTAAAGTCTTTCTTTTTTTTTCTTATGCATTTCTTCCAATTATTTTAAAGGTTTTTTGTTATTTTTTATTAAAAAAATTTAAATCAAGTAGAGATGATTTATTAGAAATTCAAAAAAAATTATAGATATATAATTATTTTAATATTATATATTTTATGTGAATTTTTTTAAATTACTTATCTTTATTTTTATTACTAGTTGTTCAAGTACAATGCAAATTGATAAATTCAAAAATGCCAAACCAGAATTTCTTTTAGAGGATTATTTTTCTGGTAAAGTTAAAGCATGGGGATTGTTTCATGATAGATTTGGAAATCTTAAAAGAACTTTTGAAGTCGATATTGATGGTACACTTAATAGTGATTTATTAATATTAGATGAAAAATTTCTATATGATGATGGTGAAAAAGATCAAAGAATTTGGAAAATCAAGTTGCTTGGTGAAAAAAGTTATTCTGGTACAGCAGATGACGTTGTAGGTGAGGCTCTTGGGAAAGCCTCTGGTAATGCTCTTAATTGGACTTATAAATTAAATCTTAAGGTTAAGGATTCAGTTATTATGGTTGATTTTGATGATTGGATGTTTTTACAAGACAACCAAATTCTTATGAATAGAGCAGAAGTAAAAAAATGGGGTGTGACTCTAGGCGTTGTTACAATTACTTTTTTAAAACTCTAACTGTTTCTGTGAATTCTCTTAAAAATTTTTCCAATTATAGGGATATTTGTGTAGAAATTTTTTCCTGAGTCCCAATAGTCTATATGCGAACAGATAAAATTATTTTTTAAAATTAATTCACTCATCCCAAAAAAAGATATTTTTTTATTTTTAAATTTTAAATCTAACTTCCATTTAACAAAATAGTAAGTTCCGTCATTTGTAATGTTAAAAATACTAAAATTTATATCATTAAATTTAGCAAGGAAATCTTTTAACAACTTTTCTAAATTTCTTTTTCCTTTAGTTTTATTAAAAGGGTCAATAAATATTACATTTTTATCCACACATTTTAAAATTTTCTTAATCGAATCTTCGTCAAATTTTTTAAAACATTCTGTATATTTTTTAATAATATGGTTCATGAAGCAAATTTACTAATTTTTTTCATCACAAAAAAATAAATTTTATATGGTAAAATTTGAAGTAACTTCATTGGCCAAATTAATCTTTTTGGAAAGTAAATTTCAAACTCATTAGTCGATAGCTTTTTATAAATTCTTTTTGCCGCATCAGCAGAAGTCATCAAAAAAGGCATTGAAAAATCATTCTTGTCTGTCATAGGAGTTTTTACAAATCCTGGATGTACTACTTGTACTTTTATATTAAATTTTAACATCTCTATATAAAGTGATTCTGCAAGAAATGTAATTGCAGATTTTGTTACACCATAAATACCAGCATTTGGAAGGCCTCTAAAGCCAGCTGGTGATGAAACAAAAACTATCTTACCATTTCTTTTTTTTTTTAGATGAGGCATCAAATAACTCAAACAATTAATTTGTCCACTAAGATTGATGCCAATTACATTTTCTAATGAAGGTAAATTACTAAAATCTAAGTGACCAGGATTATAAGTGGCTGCATTTAAGAAAACTAGGTCAATAGACTTAAATTTATCCAGTATTTTTTTTATTACATTTTTACATTGAGTCTTAGATGAAATATCTAACTGAATAGGTACTATTTTATCTTTTCTGAATTTTTTAACTTCGTTTAATTTATCGAGTCTTCTACCACTAATAATAATTGTCCAACCATCATTAGCAAGTAATTTTGTTAACTCTTTTCCTATACCTGTTCCTCCCCCAGTTATCCATGCAACTTTTTGATTTTCACTCTTCATGAAATTTATCTAAAAAATATTCTATTGAACTATTATCTTTGAGAAAAATCATTTTCACCCAATTCCCCTTCATATCATACCAAATATCAATATTTAAATCTTCACCACTAGATTCTTTACCTGTAAGTTTATAATGTGTTGTCAAAATTTTGTTATTATAAATTTTTTTTATACCCAAATTATCTATTTTAAAATCTATAAGATTACAATCTTGGGTATTTAAAACAGTTTTTTTTTCTCCCCTAACTAAATCAACGTTCCAATAGCTAGTTGAAATTAGATTTTCTGGGAAATTTTTGGGATTAAAAGTACCTAAAATCTTTGAAGAGTTTTCATTTTTTACAAAAGTACAATTTAATAAATCGCCATTCTTATTTGTTTTAGAGTTAACTTTAACTAAGTCGTTTCCAATCCATTTTTCAAAATTTTTATGGTCATAGTCGTATAGGGTAAAACCTAAAAATTTTACTTTAAAATTTATGCTTATCTCTACATTTTTGGAATTCTGATTATTTTCAATTTTTAATTTATGAAACCCAATCTTGCTGTCATTTCTATAAACATGAAAAAAGATTTCTTCATAATCTTTGGCAAAACTGAAAGTACTAAAGAATAGTGAAAAAAAAAGAATTTGGAATAATAAAACCACACACATTAATGGCTGGGGTAGCCCCCCAGCCAATAAATTAAGAATTTAACGTCTTTGACCGAAAAGCTGAATCAACATTATAAATAAATTAATAAAATCCAAGTATAATGTTAAGGCACCCATTATAGCTTTTTTTCCTTCTTGACCAGAACCATCATAATACATAGCTTTAATTCTTTGAGTATCATAAGCAGTTAAACCTGCAAAAACTAAAACGCCAATTGCAGAAATAGCAAATTGCAGACCTGTACTTGCCAAAAAAATGTTAACTATAGAGGCAATTAAAATTCCTATCAAACCTATGAAAAGAAACGACCCCCAACCTGAAAGATCTTTCTTAGTAGTATAACCATACAAACTTAGAGCACCAAAGGCACTAGCTGATATAAAAAAAACCCTAGCAACAGATTCACCTGTATACTGAATAAAAATTGAGGAAAGTGACAATCCCATAACCCCAGAAAAAGCCCANAANAGNATTTGAACNGTNGATTCNTTCATNTTNGCTATNCCCATNTTNANNGCNATTATAAANCCNANNGGTGCNANCATNATTANAAANGCNANNGGNGANGCATANANAGCTGCNCCAAAANTTGTNANNGAATTNGTNTTNAANTTATATGCCATTTGNGANGTTAANTGAGCNATAACTCCAGTTANNGCTAAACCAACAGCCATAAATGAATANACNTTATTCATGTAGGCTTTTAGACCTAAATCNATNTCAGANACNGANTCTNTTGATCTAACATTTTTTTCATAGTCATAAGCCATTATNTACTCCTTANTNNAANTTAAANTTATTNCTTANTTATANTACAATTTATAGCTAAAATATGTTACATTTTTTTAAAATCAAGTAATTTTATTTATTATTATGGAATACAGAAAACTTGGCAGTTCAAATGTGAAGGTAAGTTTAATATGCCTAGGTACAATGACATGGGGTGAACAAAATTCTCAAAAAGAAGGATTTGATCAAATGAATTATGCCTTTGACCAAGGTGTAAATTTTTTTGATACAGCTGAATTATATTCAGTACCCCCTCGAAAAGAAACTTGGGGTTCAACAGAGAAAATAATTGGAAACTGGTTAAAAGAAAAAGGTGGGAGAGATAAACTTATTATTGCTACCAAAGTTGTTGGTAGATCCGGAATGAAATGGTTTAGAAATAAAGAAACAAGGTTAAATAATGAACAAATTTCTTTGGCTTTAGAAGGAAGTTTAAAAAGGCTAAAAACTGATTACATAGATCTTTATCAAATACACTGGCCAGATAGAAAAGCAAATTTTTTTGGAAAGCTAGGATATGATCATCAAGAAGAAGATGATTTTATAGAAATTAGGGCTCAATTAGAATCACTTGACAAGTATGTGAAAGACGGAAAAATTAGATATATTGGTTTATCTAATGAGACACCATGGGGGCTAATGAAGTTTATTTCTCTTGCAGACGAATATAATCTTCCTAGGGTTGTGTCTGTACAAAACCCATATTCTCTTCTTAACAGAAGCTATGAAGTTGGAATGGCAGAGATTTCAATTAGAGAAAAATGTGGCTTACTGGCCTACTCCCCTTTGGCCTTTGGAATGTTAACTGGAAAATACGATAATGGTGCTATGCCAGACAAAGCAAGACTCACACTTTTTGGAGATATGTTTACAAGATATACTAAACCAAAAGGAAAAAAGTATGCTGAAAAATTTAATGATTTAGCAAAAAAAAGTGATTTAACTCNATCTCAGATGGCTTTAGCTTTTGTTAATTCTAGGAATTTTTTAACAAGCAACATCATTGGCGCAACAAACGCAGATCAATTGAAAGAAAATATTAGCTCTTTCAAAATAAAACTTTCCTCAGATATTATTGAGGAAATAGAAAAAATCCATGATGAAAATCCTTACCCTTGTCCTTGATTTTTAATTTTTTTATTTTTTTTAGACACAACCATTGTTGTAATCACGATTATAAAAAAACCTAATAAATCGTTAAAAGATAAAGTTTCATTTAAAAAGGAATAACCGAATATGCTAGCAAATATAATTCTAGAATAACTCATAAGTATTATTCTACTAGCATTTTCATGCTTGTAAGATTCAGTATTAAAATATTGACCTAAAAGTGCTGTGCATGTAATGGACACATAGAACCAAGAACTCATATTTAAATCAATTGAAATCTTATCAAAGAAAATAATTGCATATATAAATGCAGATATTAATGAATTTAAAAATAAAATTTTAAGTGTATTTTCTTTCTTTGTTAAAAAAACTATTGATATTATGCCACCTGAAACAGCAAAGGCGGAAAAAATACTTAAATAAATTCCAATATTAATATCCACATATCTAGGATCAGCAATCAAATATACACCCAAAAAACCAATTAAAACAAAAACAATATTTTTCTTACCTATTTTTTCATTTAAGAAAATTGATGATAGTATGATGGTAAAAAAAACTTTAGTGAAACCTATTGTTGTTGCTTGAGAAAGTGAAATATAAGTTAAGGCTTTATATCCAAAATACATTGCACAAGTTCCAAAAATTGAACGTAAAATAAAAATTCTGAAATTTTGAATTCCAGCAAAGCTGGATATATCTTTTCTCTTAAAAAGTGTTACAAATATAATTATAATTATTGAACCTAGAAGAGATCTAAAAAATACTATACTTTCAATATTTGTATTTGATGAAAATTTTTTTATTTGAAGTCCAAGAAGTGCAAAAAAGAAACAACTAATTATTTGGAATATTGCTTTTTTCATTTTTATTACTTTTTATATTTTGCACCATTAAGGTATTACATAAAATTAATAAAGAACCACACACAATTATCAATTTATCGATCTGTTCTCCAAAAAAAACTAACCCGATTAAGGTTGAAAATAAAAGTTTCGTAAAATCAAATGGCATTATGTTAGTAAGTTTGGATGAACTTATTGATTTAGTCCAAAAATAATTACCTACAGTTGCTGTTAATGCAACTAATATCAATGAAATAATAATTATTGATGACTCAGGAGTTGTCCAGACATAAATTGTTGGAATAAAAGTTATTGGTGTCATTAATACTACCATACTAAACATTAATGTAAAAATATTTTCAGATTCTGAGAGTTTTTTAACCAATAAACCTGCCATTGCATGTGTTATTGCTGCTCCTATCGCAAAAATAATTCCAAGTTTTATTTCTAGATCTGGTCTTATTATTATTAAGGTTAAAATAAAACCAAACAATGTAAAAAAATTCATTGATTTACTTGTTTTCTCCTTAAAAAATAAAGCTCCCCCTATGTAAATAAAGATAGGCGTACTAAAACTGATAGCCATAGCTTGTGACAAGGGAATTAGGCTGTAAGAGCAAAATAATAAAATCATTGTAATCCCACCTAAAAAACCTCTAAGGAAAAGGAGTTTAAAATTTTTTTTTTGAGGGGACCAAAGATTTTTTTTTAGCAACAAAGGAGATAGGAAAAAAATACTTATAAAATTTCTAAAAAATGCTTGTTCAACTGGATGAATAGAAGTTGAATTAAATTTAATCAGTGCAGCTAAAATAGAAAAAAAAAAACAAGAAATTATAATAAAGATAACAGATTTCATTTTTTGATAATTAGAGTCTTGCAATTTAAATTTAATTATGTCAATAAAAACAAATGTTATTTGGTTTTCCTAATATTTCTAAGTTTTGCATTTGGTTTATTTTACTTTTCAATTTTACTTTTTTAAAATTTCCATCAAGTAAGGAAATTGGAAATTTCAGTGATTGGGCAGCTTATGCAGAAGGTGAAGGGAAAAACCTTGCGTGTATGGCTGTTTCAAAACCTAAAAAGGCAAAGGGAAACTATAAAAAAAGAGGTGATGTTTTTGCAGTTATAACACATCTTCCTGGTCAGGATAAATGGAATGAATTTAGTATAGTTGCTGGATATAATTATAAACCAGAAAGCAACCCAGACGTGGTCATAGGCGATTATAAGGTTCAATTATTTACATCAGGTTCTAGAGCATGGAGTTTTAGTCCAAGTGATGATGAAAAAATAATTAAATCTCTTAAATCATCTATGAGAATGACAGTTGTGGGAACATCATCTAGAGGAACAATAACTACTGATACTTATTCACTTGTTGGTTTCACAAAAGCATACCAAAAGATTACAGAAGTATGTAAAAAATAGTTTTATGAGAAAAAAAATTGTATTAGCTTTTTCAGGGGGATTAGATACTTCCATTATTCTGAAGTGGTTGCAACAAAATTATAATGCAGAAATAATTACTTTTACAGCAGACCTTGGTCAAGAAGATGAAATAAATCAAGCAAAGAAAAAAGCACAGCTCCTAGGTGTAAAAAAAATATATATAGAAAATTTATGTGAAGAATTTGTAAAAGATTATGTTTTCCCAATGTTTAGAGCTAATGCTGTATATGAAGGTTTTTATCTACTTGGTACTGCCATAGCAAGGCCTTTAATAGCTAAAAGACAGATTGAAATTGCAAAGAAAGAAGGAGCAGAATTTGTAGCTCATGGGTCTACAGGAAAAGGAAATGACCAAGTAAGGTTTGAACTCAGTTATCTAGCAAATAATCCAAAAATAAAAATTGTTGCACCTTGGAGAGAATGGGAGCTTAATTCAAGAAATGACTTAATAAAATACGCAGAAACAAATCAAATACCTATCCCAAAAGATAAGAGAGATGAACCACCATATTCTATTGATTCAAATTTGCTGCATACTTCTTTTGAAGGAAAGGTTTTGGAAGATCCTTGGAAAGCTCCAATTGAGACAATGTTTAAAAGAACTGTTTCCATTGAGAATGCACCAGATAAAGCTGTAGAGTTTATAATCGAGTTCAAAAATGGAGACCCTATCTCCATCAATAAGAAAAAGCTTAGCCCATCTCAATTATTAAAAAAACTAAACGAAATTGGTGGCTCAAATGGAGTTGGAAGATTAGATATTGTTGAAAACAGATATGTTGGAATGAAGTCAAGAGGAGTTTACGAAACACCTGGTGGTACAATTTTGCTGATAGCTCGAAGAGCAATTGAAAGCATTACTCTAGACAAAGGCTCAGCTCATCTAAAGGATGAAATTATGCCAAGATATGCAGAATTAATATACAATGGTTACTGGTTTTCTCCCGAAAGAGAATTACTACAGTCACTAATAGACAAAAGTCAAAAAAAAGTTAGTGGGGAGGTTAAAATTAAGGTTTATAAAGGAAACGTTAGTATTATTGGAAGACGTTCAAAAGACAGTTTATACTCCAAAGAAATTGCTACTTTTGATGAAGACACAGTTTATGATCAGAATGACGCAAAGGGTTTTATTAAACTTAATGCATTAAGGTTAAAAATATTAAAACAGAGATAGAAGATTTGGTGGATCTTCACCAAATTGAAGGTAAGCTGTCTGCAAAGTGTTCAGAAGCAAACAAGCTATTGTCATTGGTCCAACACCACCGGGAACAGGCGTTATTTTTGAGGCACGTTCAATTGCTTCATTAAAATCAACATCACCAACTAGAATTTTTTTATCGTTTCTTTCTATTCTATTAATCCCAACATCAATAACAATAGCATCTTTCTTTATCCAGTCTCTTTTAACCATTTCAGGAATACCAACTGCAGCTACAAGAATATCAGCAGTTTTTGCCACCTCAGAAATATTTTTTGTTCTGGAGTGGGCAATTGTAACAGTAGCATTCATTCCTAAAAGAAGAGAAGCCATTGGTTTCCCAACTATATTTGATCTACCAATAATTACAGCATTCTTTCCTGAGTAATCTTTACTTAATCTTTTTAACATTATGCTGCAACCTAATGGTGTACATGGAACTAAAGCATTTAAACCTGACCAAAGCTTGCCAACATTTTGTGCATGAAAACCGTCAACATCCTTTGTTGGAATAATTTTATCCAAGACTCTATCAGCATTAATATGATCGGGTAGTGGTAGTTGCACAAGAATACCTTGAACATTATTATCATTATTTAAGTCATCAATTAATTTTATAAGGCTGTCCTCACTCACATTTTCTGATAATTTATGCTCAATTGAGTTAAAACCAACCTCTTTTGTTTGTTCGGTTTTATTTCTAACATAAACTTTACTAGCTGGATGCTCTCCAACTAATACAACTGCAAGACCAGGAATTCTTTTTGTCTTCTTAAAAAGATCTTGACCCAAAGATTTAACTTTTAATCTGATCTCAGAAGCAATTTCTTTTCCATCAATTATTTTTTTTTTATCAACCATTAAAAGAACCCATATTTAGTCATTACATATTGAATTGCCTCAATTGTTAATATTAAAATTACTGGGGAAATATCAATAGCTCCAAAGTTAGGTATTATTTTTCTTATCCAATATAAAAGAGGCTCGGTTAGTTTATATAAAAAATCTAAAATAATAAATATGAATCTATTATTATTATTTATTATATTGAAAGAAATAAGCATGTTTAACAGAACATAAAATATCACAGCATATTTATAAATTTGCAAAAACTGAAAACAAAAATAACCTACAAAATCTAAAATATACATATTAAACTAAAAATATTTTTATATTATGAAAAATAACATGGATCAAATAGATTTTAATTTTAGTCGACCACTGGATTTTCAGAGAAATCTTAAAATAAATTTATTTGAAAATTTGTATAAACCATTTTTAAAAAATAAAAGTGAAGATTTACAAATTAAACACTACAATTTTTTGTTACTAGAACTTTTTTGTTGTTGGCATGAATCAAAAGATCAATTTTTAACTATTTCTATGTCAAAAAGAGGATATAAAGCAAAATCTAGATATAACCCAAATTCTATTTCATCGTATCTTATCAACGTTGTGAAAAAACTTGAGAAAGAATCTTTGATTGAATATTTTCCTGGCTTTTATGATACAAAAAAAAATATAAGTAGACAGACTAGAATAAGAGCATCTGAGCATCTAATTAATGAATTTAAAAATAAAAAGTTTTTTCATACTAGTCTAATAAATAACAAGAATAGAGAGTTTCTTTTTTTAAGAGACCTTAATAAAAAAAAAATTGAGTACGAAGATACCTTTCAAACTCATGAAATTAGGGAGATTATGAAAAATTATAATCTTCTTGTGGAAAAAACTCTTTTTGACATACCAAACTTGGAAAAAAAATTTTTAGTCAGAGGTGATGGAAGAAAAATTCTAATTTCTGATATGAGTTTAACTAGTGATATAAATTTTGTTGAGACGGTAGATAAGATTAAAAGTTTTTCAGGAGCCTGGTGGAAAAAAATAGATCTTCATTTAACAAAACAGAATATTAATTACTTTTGTATTAATAATTCTCAGACAAATTATATTGATTTATCTTGTTTTTTTGAAAATTTTCTAGAAAAGAGTTTTAATAAAAATTTTGGTTTTTTTAGAAGTAATAGACCAATTTTTTTTAAAAATAATGATCAATTAAATTATTTTATTATAAAAGGTATACAGTCTAAAAATTTTAATGGGTTTTTTCGTTCATTTTTAAATGATCAGTATAAATTAGGATTTGAAAACAAAATGAATAAAAAAAAATTTGAATTATTAGCTAGTAATTTTCTGGATAAAAATAGTGTTTTTAAGGATTTATTTTTTAAAAATATGGATTTTGGTTGGCAAGAATTTGTTGATAATTGTTTTTTTAAGCTAGTGAAAAAGTTCTCTCCAGCTGAAATTCCTATTTTCCAAATAAAGGATAAGGTTTTTTTTTCAGATTCTGTCAACAAGATTGTGATAGAAGAAGTTGAAAATATATTCCAAAAATTATTTAATTTAAAAAAAATAAATTTTAGTGTAGGAAAATGTTATGATTTTAATTCAAAAAGAAATTTTTTTAATAAACTTTTAAGTAAAGAAAAAGTTTCTAAACGCTATGCGGAAAGAAATAAAATATATTTAAACATAAAGGATAATAAAGGTTAAAAATGCAAGTTTCGAAAATTGGACTTAATCAGCTTAAATTCAATAAAGGAAATAAAATCTATACTAAGGGTGATAAAGCTCATTTTGCTTATTACGTTCATACTGGAAAAGTAAATATTTATAGTCCAGGTGGTCTTCTCTTAGGACAAATAGGTGAGGGAGAAATATTTGGGGAGAGAGGTCCATCACTGGATGAGTCTAGATCTGTTACTGCTGAAGCATCAACTAATTGTATACTTTATCCTATTAGTGAAAAAACATTAAAAGAAAAAATAAAAACTGCTGATCCTGTTTTAAGAGCTATTTTAAGAAGCCTTTTAATAAGATTAAATGACATAAATAGCAAAAGTGAAGACTTTTGGAGAAGTTTAAATGTTATGACTTCGCTTTCCGAAAATAAAGATTAAAGACTATTTTTTCCTTGACGATGAAGAGAATTATCCTCTCCATTTACTAAATCCCAAAATTGTTTCATGTAATCATCATTAAATCTTGAAATACTAAATTTTTTGTAATCAAATTTATCAGTGATATTCTTATCATTTATAATCTCTTCAGCAACAGCCTCACCGAGTACCGGAGCATATTTCATTGCTTGACCTGACCCTAAGTTATGGAATAAATTTCTGTAAGTTTTATCTTTGCCCAAAATAAACCTTAGATCAGGTGTGATATCAAAAAATGATCTATATCCAGAGGCATAAACTGTTTTATCTATGTTTGAAAATCTTTTTTTAGAGATATCCTCATAATTTTTTATTTGATTATAGGCCAAGGATTGATTCATTGGCTCATTCAAATATTCACCACCATTAACACTGGTTAAATCATTTACGAAACTCTTTGCTATTTCATAGACTGATCTTTTTCTAGGTTGGTGAGCATGCATCTTATTTCCAGGCCAAGATCTAAAATAACAAAGATTAATGTAATCAGCTATAATTGGATATTCATATTTGATCTGCCTAGGACTCTCCATCCAGTTTACAACAGAAACGGGCTCGATGGTAATAGGAACTTTAATACCAATTTTATTAAAAAGTTGAGAACTCCAAGCCCCAGTTGCATTCACAAAATTCTTTGCTGAGATTTTACCATTATTAGTAATACACCCTACTATTTCATTGCCTTTACATAAAATCGAATCAACTTCTGTTTTTTCCATTAAGTCAACACCATTGACATCCAAGGCTTCATAAAGAGTTGTTCTAAGGTCACTTGGATTAATCTGAAAAGCATCAGGCTCATAGAAATACGATTCATCATCATTTGTAACAAGAGTACTGCCACACTTTTCAATTGCTGAAGAAGAGTCAATTTCCTCAAATATTAGATCAATCTTTTTCATTCTGTCTGATAATTCTGACCATGCTTGGTTTTTTCCGTCTGAATTTTTTTTTGTAATCCAGATAGCACCAAATTTTTCAAGATTAATACCTACTCCCCATGTCTTCTCAAGATTTTGCCACATTGACGAACTTAAAGATGCCATCAAAGATGCATCATTGTCAGCATTCGCTGATCTTACTATTCCAGAATGTCTAGAAGATTCAGCAGCACATAGAACGGCTTTTTCTAACAAAACAACTTTTTCTCCAGTATTCTTCAGTTTCCTTTGGATAGATATTGCNGCCGCAGCTCCTAAACATCCTCCTCCGATTACAGCAGTATGATACATAATTTGCCTCAAATTCAATTATTGATATAAATAATATATAATTTAAAAAAATCAAACATATTTAATGAAACTTTCATTTGAAAATTTACAAAGTGTTGGCTGGAAGGCCAAGGTAGCAAAATTAAATACCAAATCAAAAATTGATTTAGTGTCACTTTATGATTTAGATAAAGAAAGATATCCCTTTCTACTGGAAAGTTCATCAAGGGGAAATACTAACAATAGATATTCAATTTTATTCCATNACCCCTATATAACTCTAGAAAAAAACAATGAAAAAAAATCATTTCTAGAAAATTTAGATTTTCTCTGGCAAAAAGAAAAAGTTCCTCAAAAAGAGATGAATTTTAAGAAAAAAAAAATACCATTTTGTGGAGGATGGTTTGTGTATCTTGGTTATGAACTTGCAAGTGAAATTGAAGAAAAACTTGANATACCAAAGTCGCCTTTTTTACTTCCCACTGCTTTTGCTGCAAGAGTCAAATCAGCAATNATTTATGACCATATAGATCATGAAATTATTTTAGTTTCTGAGGATCATTCAAACCAAGAAAATGACCTACTAAATATGCAAAATGATCTAAAAAAAATACTTAATACTCAAGTTAAATTTAATTCATCTGGCAAAATCAAAATTTTATCTAAAGTTAGTTCAACAAAACATCAAGATCAAGTAAGAAAATGTATNGATTACATCTATCAAGGAGAAATTTTCCAAGCTAATTTATCAAGATTATGGAAATTCAAAATCTCAGAAAAAATCTCTGAATTCGAAATTTACAGACAATTAAGAAATAAGAATCCAGCGCCGTTTGCAGGATTAATGAATTACAAAAAAAGTAGCATAATTAGCTCATCTCCAGAAAGATTGGTTTCAGTTGATGGAGATTTATTGCAAACCAGACCAATTGCCGGAACTAGGCCAAGAGGTCGATCGGGTCTACTTGACATTGAATTATCTAAAGAGTTAATAAATTCAACAAAAGAAAAAGCAGAACATCTAATGCTATTAGATTTAGAAAGAAACGACATATCAAGAGTTTGTATTCCTGGAACAGTAAAGGTAAATGAGATGATGATTATAGAATCATATGCTCATGTGCATCATATTGTATCAAATGTCATAGGGGAAAAAATTAAAAAGATAACGCCTGGAAAAATTATTTCTGCAGTCTTCCCAGGAGGTACTATAACTGGATGCCCAAAAATTAGATGCATGGAAATACTTGGAGATCTTGAAGGTGTTGGTCGTGGTCCATATACAGGATCAATGGGGTATATAACTCATGCTGGAGATATGGATTTTAATATTTTAATAAGATCAATCCTAAAAGAAAATAATAACTTATTTGTTAGAGCTGGCGGAGGAATTGTTGCAGATTCAATACCAGAAAACGAAACATTTGAAACCGAAGCAAAGGCTAACGGGATGTTAAAAGCAATTAATACTTTTACAAAATGAAAAAAAATTTAACTTTGATAAATGGAAAGTTTAAAGATTCAATTTCTGTTTTTGACAGAGGGTTAGCATATGGTGATGGTTTTTTTGAGACCATGCAATGGATAGGAAAAAAAAATGAATCATTAAAAGGCGTAGAATTTTGGAATAGGCATTTCAAAAGGATAACAAAAAGTGCAAAGATTTTGAAAATAAATATTCCTAATAAAAATATTTTTGCAGATTACAAAAAAAAAATTTTAACTGCTGCCCAAAAAGAAGGTCTTTATAAAGGAATATTAAAAATCATTATTACGCGTGGAGTTGGAGGTAGAGGTTATAGTTATGAAAGTAATATGAAACCAACAATTATTTTTATAGTATTCCCAAACGCACCTTCAAAAATAATTGAATCCGTAAATGTAAAAATTTGCAAGTCAACTATCTCTAATAATCCAGATATTTCTGGGCTTAAACACCTAAACAGATTAGATTCCGTTAATGCAAGATCTGAATGGAAAAACAAAAAAATTTTTGAAGGTATTTTCATTGATAACAAAAAAAATATATTAGAGGGAACTATGACTAATATTTTTTTTGTGAAAAATAAATCTTTGGTTACTCCTTCAATAATTTCATCAGGAATTAAGGGAATAATGAGGGAAGTTGTTTTAGTTTACGGGAAGAAATTTTTTAATGAAGTAATAATAAGGGAAATTAGAAAGCATGAGATTGAAAATTTTGAGGAAATGTTTTTAACTAATTCTATTATAAAAGTTTTACCAGTAAAAAAATTTGGTAAAAAAAAATTTAGCATATCGAATTCTACAATGGAATTAATAAACTTTTTCCAAAAAATAAAAAATTTAGAAATTGCTTAAATCTTTTTTAATTTTTTCCACCCAAATTTTGTCAACTTTTGAATTTTTCTTTATAAAATCTAATTCATTCATTATTTTATTTTTATCTTTTGTAAGAATAAAAAGTTCAACTAAACTTTTTCTAGCATCAATATTCTCTGGATTGATTTTTTTTAATACTCTTAAAAGTCTTATTGCACTTTCAATTTGATTGTAATTTTTTTTTAATAATGAATATTCATACAAAATTATCTCACTTTCAGGAAAAAACTTTAAAGCAGACTTGTAATAAAGGTCAGCCTTTTGAATGTGACCTAAAAACATGCAAGTTCTTGCTAAAATTAACCATCCTTCAAGATCATTAGGATTTTTTTTTAATTCTTGTTCCAAATAAAGTACAATTTTTGAAGGGTCTAAATCACCAGAATCCTTTTCTGAAATAAT
>PALU01000029.1 GCA_002706585.1 Rickettsiales bacterium | reverse complement strand
CACATAGTTTGGCTGGCAATAATCCAACGATAGAAAAAACTGAATATCTTCCTCCAACATTTTTATCGTGTTCAATAAAATAAAATTTTTCGTTTTCTTGTATTTGTTTTAATGTACTACTTTTATTTTCAGTCAAAATATAATACTTACCCTCAACAGAGATTTTCTTTTTTTTCATTTCATTGAAAATTAAATAATATTGACCTAATGTTTCTAATGTTTCTCCAGATTTTGAAATTACAACTACAGCTGTTTTTCTGAGATTAATAGTTTTCAAAAGGTCGTGAATGGGCTGTTCATCAATATTTTCAATAAAAAATATTTTAGGATTTTTTATTTTTAGAACAAATTCTTTTTTCATAGATGCAAGAGTTTTTCCGCCTAGGCTAGACCCCCCTGTTCCCAAAAATAAAATATTTTCAAATTTCAATAATTTCTTGGAGACTTTTTCTAAAACTTTTAAATCATTCTTTTTAAGATTATTTATAAATCCAAACTCTTTTTTTTGTATTTTTTCAAAAAGATTTTTTTTAACAGATTCGAAAATATTTTTATTTCTTTTAAGTAAATTATCATCAACATTAAATAAGTTTTGTTTAAAATACATTCTAATTTGGTTTTCCAACAATCATGAAAAAAAGTTTTTTCTCATCAAAAGTTTTTGACGCAACTTTGTTTACATAATCCAAGTCTAATTTATCAATTATTTCATCTCTTTTTTTAAAATAATCTGTACCTAATCTATAATATTGAACTATTTCAAGTAAATTTGCAATTGACATTGTACTTGTATAATTTCTTGAAAAAGAACCCTTAAAATATGCTTTTGCATTATCCAATTCTTCTTTAGATATTCCTTTGTTTTTGATTCTTTTCCATTCATCTCTAATCATTTTTATTACCTTATTTACTGATTCATTTCTTGTTTGAAACCCCCCAATAATAATTCCATCATTTCTATATGGCAGTAAATATGAATAAATTGAATATACAAGACCTTTTTTTTCTCTAACATTTTTATATAACCTTGACTGAAAACTACCTCCACCTAAAATATAATTTACAATCCTTGCAGCAAAAAAATCTTCGTTATTTCTTTCTAAACCATGCTGACCAAAAACTACAGCTGTTTGAGGTGTTTCTATATCAAATAATTTTTCTCCTATGTTTAATGACTCAAATTTTGGTATATCTTCATTTTCATTAAATCTGGGTAATTCACCAAACACAAGATCAATATATTTACCAATCTCATTTTTAGATATATCACCAGAAACTCCAAGTGTTAAATTAGACAATGAGAAATTCCTTTTATGAATTTTTTTGATATCCTGTCTTTTGATTTTCTCTAATGATTTTATTGTACCTTTGTTAATTCTTGAAAAATTATGATTTATATAAAAATTCTCATTAAATTTCATTGAAGCAAGATTTGAAATATTTGATTCATCAATTTTAATACTTGATTGGATTTGATTTTTAACTTTTACAATCTCATTTTTTTCAAAAGATGGTTCATTAATTGCGTCAAACAATAACTGAAATCCCTTTTTTTTATTTGAAGATATAACCTGAAATGTTCCTTCAACTTTATCCTTCTGTGTTGAAAAAAATAATTTTATACCATTTAATTTCATGGATTGTTTAAAATCAATTGATGTCATTTTATTAGTTCCTTCATCTAAAAGTGAGGTCATCAAATTTGACACCCCCTCCTTTCCCAAAGGATCATTGAATGCTCCACCTTTGAAACTAAAACTTAAACTTATGATTGGTACTGATTTATCTTCTACAAACCAAAAATTAATACCTTTATCAGATTTTATTTCCTCAAAATCAAGAGAATTAACATTCTTTGCAAGAAAGATGATTAAAAAAAAGCAATGTAAAATAAATTTCAATTTTTCAAGCCTCCTATAACAAAATTTTTATTATTTAAAAATGCTTTGAGAGCTTTTTTTATGTCTTCAATTTTCAATTTATCTACTTTTTTATTCCAATTCTTAATATCATTTATTTTCAAACCCACACTAAGTGCTTCTCCAATTATTTCTGCAGGCTTCATAATTCCATCCATTCTATAAATAGAACTATAAAAATATTTTTTTTTTTCAATCTCCAGCATATCAGGCATTATTTTTTTATCGATAGCCAATTCAATCTCTTTGGTTAGAATATCATTAACCTCAATTGTGCTTAAATCATTGACAGGAATTGCATATAAATAGGCATATCCACCATTTTTTGCTAATCCTTGGTAAAAACCACCTACCATTGAAAAAATTTTTTTTTGATTAACAAGGTTATCATAAAGTATACTCGTTGACCCTCCTAGTATTATTCTTAGGCCAATATCAAGTGCAATCCCATTAATAATAGACTCTGTATATGAATTTACTCTGTAAAGTTTTTTCCAAATCGGTTGTTTAATATCCCTATTTGTATGCTCTGAAATCACTAATGTTCTGATATCAGGGTCTTTAACAATAAAATTATTTTCATTAGGCAATTTTTTATAATCACCATAATATTTTTTTACCATTTTTTTTGCTTCTTTTAGAGTAATGTCGCCAGTTAAAATTAAAATTGCATTGTTAGGAGAATAATTCTTTTTGTAAAAATTAATTACATCTTCATAATTCAATTTCTCTATTTCTGACTTCCATCCAATAATTGGTCTTCCATAATAGCTATTAGGATATAAAATACTCCTCATAGATTCATCAAGCAATGACGAGGGGTCACTTTCAACTCTTTGAAACCTTTCTTCCAAAATAACTTTTTTCTCAATTTCAACCATTTTTTTTGTTAATGAAAGATTTTTCATTCTATCTGCTTCCATTTCAATTATTTTCTCAGTTTTATCACTAGGAAAAATTTGATAATAAGCTGTATAATCATAGCTTGTAAATGCATTCTCAGTCCCACCAATTTTTGATAAGAAATTTGAATAGTAACTTTTGGGGAATCTTTTTGTTCCTTTAAACATTAAGTGTTCCATGAAATGAGCTAGACCGCTTTTACCAATTTTTTCAACACTTGATCCAAATTTATACCAAATCATCTGAGAAACAACTGGTGCCCTTTTATTTTCAACTACAATTACTTTTAAACCATTATCTAAAGAAAATTCTTCAGCGTTAAAAATTTTCTTTGAATATGAATATTCAGAACAAAATAATAGACAAAGAATTAGTAAAACTAATCTCATTTATTCTAAAATAGGTAATTCTTCAAATGAGTTAAAATTAGATGAATCATTCACAACAGGTGCCTGAGAAAAAGAACCTTGATTGTATGGGATATTATTTGGAATGGAATAGATATTTTGCTCAGGAACATATCTTCTCGAGAAATTATATCCTTTATCATAAATAGGCCTATAATAAACATTCCCATTCTTAAAACCATCAACATATTGGTTATAAACCCACTGACCTATTGTAAATTTTCTATTATTTTTAAATTTCTCTAAAGAATGTGATGGTGTAGGGGAGGAAGATGAAAGATTTGGAGCTACATAATTAGTTACTCGTGGATTTACTGTTGGAGCTGTGTTTTGAAACTGTGGTCTTATTGACATTTGCCTATTTTGCATATTTCTTTTAGTTGGACTACTAGTAACTTTCTTTCCAAAATCAGGAGGTAAAACTAGTTCAGGAACTTCTGAGTAGTAATCTTCTTCCATATCCTGTTTATCAAAACCAGCAAGCTCATTGAAAGTCTCAGTAATAGTCTCACAAGAAGTCAGCTCAAAAAAGAACATTGTGAAAAGTAATAAAGTAAATTTCTTTCTAGTCAAAATCATCGCACATATACCCTCCATTAATATAATCTTCTGTAACTCTAATGCAATTATTTTGAATACCAAAAATCTCCATTTCCTCTTCTTTTGATAAATTCCTCTGAATTGGTTGAACTTGCGGTTGTACTTGTTGAGGAGCTTCGAAATTTTCATTAGTGCCTAAATTTGAAAGACTACTATCATTTCTTGGAGCAAAATTTCTCTGCGGAGACACATTAAGATTGTTGTAATATGAATAAGGTACAGTTTCTCTTGCTTGATCAATAGAATATTGAGGGAATGGTGGTGGTGGTGGTGCTAACATTGGTGTGCCATTCGGACCAACAAAATAATACTGTCTTTGACTTCTATATATCGGATCATAATATGAATTACTAAAATTTTGTGGATTTTGTTGTGGTGGCATTTGACTATAATTTTGATCTAATAATGGAACTCCTTGTTCTGGCAAAGCAAAATCAGGAACCTCAACCGCTTCCTCTATTACAATTGCCTCACTCTGTTCTGGCTCTTCATTGTTCTCCCAAATAGCAATCGAATCATAAAGATAATCTCCAGCTGATGTAATTGAGTCCCATGTTGAATCAATTGTTGAGTCAATTGTTGAACATGAAATTAGGGAAAATGAGAATAGAAACAACGAAACTTTATTTAAAATTTTAAACTTGTGAATCAATCGAACAACCATATATAGTATCTTACTAAGGTTTTATAGTAATATTTAGTAGTATTTGAATACATTGATAACATTTGTCAAGGTCTTTTATAAAGAATTATATTATATTTAAATACTACCTTGTTTTAATAATACTTAAAAGAAAAAAAAAGGCTCCAATTGTTATAAACGCATCAGCCAAATTAAATGCTGGCCAATGAAAATTAGCATAATAAATATCAATAAAATCAATAACAAATTCTTGAGTTAATCTTTCAAAACCGTTACCAACGGCTCCTCCCAAAATTAGCGAAAGAGAAAAAATCTCAAGTTTCTCATTACTATTATAAATCAAATATAAAATATACGTTGAAATTAAAAATGAAATTATGCCAAGAAAAAATGAAATATTTAAATTTGAAAATATACCAAAACTTATCCCTTGATTTTCAACATAGACAAAATTTAGACCTTTAAAAATTTCCATATTTGAAATTAAAAGGTTAATATTTTCTTTTACATAAAATTTAGTAATTAAATCTAGAGAAATTATAAAACCCGATAATAGTAGAGAAAAAATTAATTTTTTAGTTTGATTCATTTATTACTTCATCACATCTATAACAAGTTTCTTTTGTTATACTTGAAGAGAAAGTCTTCCAACATCTTGGACATTTAAAACCAGTTATTTTTTTTATCTTAATAGATAGTTTTTCATTTTCTGGAAAAACATCAAAATCTTTATCTTTGTTTTCAACAAATTCTATTTCAGAGACTATTAAAGTTTCAGCTAAGTCTATATTTTTAGAAACTTTTTTATATGATTCCTCCTTTGAAAAAATATACACTTTCACTTCTAAACCAGATTTAATATCTTTTTTTTGTCTGTGTTTTTCCATAGAATATGAGAATGCATCTCTAATCTCTAAGACTTTCTCCCAATCGTTTTCTAATGTTTTTTCAATCCAAATTTTTGGTAAATCTAAAAACTTTAATAAATGACAACTTATTTTTTCAGTTTTATTAATTTCACTTTTCCATGATTGAAAAGCTTCTTCTGTAGTAAAAGGAATTATCGGTGCAAGCCAAGTTATTAAGCATTGAAAGATATCTTTTAAAACAGTTCTGCAGGAACGTCTTGAAATAGAATTAATTGAATCACAATAGAGAGAGTCTTTTCTGATATCAAAGAAAAAGGCAGACAAATCTTGAGAACAAAAACTTAAAATTATTTGGAAAGTTTTATGAAAGTTAAATTCGTCATAATTTTTTTGAACTTCATTATTTGTTTTATATAACTTATGTCTGATATATTTTTCAAGTTCAGGTAAACCTTCATGGCTAACTTTCTCTCTTGGGTCCCAATCTTTCATATTTCCCAAAATAAATCTTAATGTATTTCTTATTTTTCTGTAACTATCACTAAGACGATTTAAGCTTTCAAAACTTATCTTAAGATCTTCAGTAAAATTCGAGCTTGCGACCCACATTCTAAGAATATCAGCTCCATATTTTTTTATAATATCACTTGGTAAAATTATATTACCAAGTGACTTCGACATTTTTCGGCCCTTATCATCAATAACAAAACCGTGAGTTAAAACACTCTTATACGGACTTTCTTTATAAATAGCACAGGATTCTAGTAAAGATGTTTGAAACCAACCACGATGTTGATCGGAGCCTTCAAGATATAAGTCAGCTTTTTTTGTAAGACCTTGATCTTTTAGGACAAAAACGTGGCTCGAACCTGAATCAAACCAAACATCAAGTATTGAATCAACCTTAATAAAATCTTCACTTTTATATTTATTTGTTAGAAAAAAATCATTTGGTTTTTCAAACCATGCATCTATACCTAATTCATCTAGTTTTGAAATAATTTTTGCATTAACTTCTTTATCAATTAGAGGTTGATTAGATTTCTTTGAAATAAAAATTGTTATTGGAACTCCCCAAGATCTTTGGCGAGAAACGCACCAATCTGGTCTTTCTTTAACCATAGACAATATCCTATTTTTGCTACTGGCAGGAATCCATTTTACATTATTAATCTCTTGAATTGCTTTATCCCTTAATTTGTTTTTTTCCATTGAAATAAACCATTGTGATGTTGCTCTAAAAATTAAAGGAGCTTTTGATCTCCATGAGTGAGGGTAGCTATGATTATAATCCTCATCACTTAATAAGTTTTTAGACTTATTCAATTGTTGAATTACTTCCTCATCTGCTTTGTAAACATGAATTCCCTTAAAAAATGGAACATTATTAGAATATAGACCTCCATCATCTACCGTTTCTGAATTATCTAATCCAAATTTAAGTCCAACTTCAAAATCTTCGACCCCGTGATTTGGTGCAATATGAACAAAACCAGATCCAGTTTCATCTGTTACATGATTACTTGGGAATAATCTAATTTCAAAATTAAAACCTAATTTTTTTAATGGATGTGAACAGATAAAGTTTTTAAGTTCATCTTCATTAACATCCTCCAAAATTTTGTATTTCTCTACCTTGTGCTGTAATAAAAAATTCTCAATCAAGTTTTCAGAAATTATTACTTTGTCATTCTTCTTTAAATTCTTTTGATCATAATCATTAAGAATTAAAATTTTTTTGTATTTAAGTTGTCGTGAGTACGCAATTGCTCTATTACATGGGATTGTCCAAGGAGTTGTTGTCCAAATTATTATAGATAAATCTTCAGATATATTTTGTACTGGAAATTTCACAAAGATTGATTTTGAAATCTTTTCTTTATATTCAACCTCAGCCTCCGCCAGTGCAGTTTTTTCAACAACAGACCACATAACTGGTTTAAATCCTAAATATAATTCACCTGATTCAAGAAATTTTAAAAGCTCTTTCACAATCGAGACTTCTGAGCTTCTTGTCATTGTAGTATAAATAGTACTCCAATCACTTTGAATTCCTAATCTACTAAATTGTTCTTTTTGTTTTTCAACCCATGAACTGGCAAATTCTCTACATTCTTTTCTAAAAACACCCAAATCAATTTCATTTTTTTTCTTTCCTGATTTTCTAAACTTTTCCTCAATGTTCCATTCGATTGGAAGTCCATGACAATCCCATCCAGGAATATAATTTACATCTAATGAAGATTGGAACTTTGTTCTACAAACAATGTCTTTTAAAATTTTATTTAAAGCATGACCCATATGCAGATTTCCATTTGCATATGGAGGACCATCATGAAGAATAAATTTTTCAAACTTATTACTTTCTTCCTTTAAATTTTTATATAAATTATTGTTTTTCCAAAATTTTATCCAATTATTCTCTGTCTCTGCTAAGTTTGCTTTCATGGAAAATTTTGTAGAGGGTAATTTTATAGTCTTAGAAAAATCAGTCATTATCAGTTTTTACAAAATTAATATCTTCTTGAATTTGCTCTTTAAGTTTTTGAATTGATTCAAACTTCTTTTCTCTTCTAATAAATTTTTTAAATGATACTTTAATCTTTTTACCATAAATTACTCTATCAAAATTAAAAATATGTATTTCTAACAAAGGATCAACTTTATTAAAAGTTGGTTTGATTCCAAAATTTGCTATTCCAAAATATTCCTTATTATTTTTTTCAAAAAAAATTGACACAGAGTAGACCCCAGGACATAGATCACAATATTTATTAATTTTTAAATTGGCAGTTTTAAATCCAATTTTCCTAGCTTTTTGTTCCCCTTTAATTACTCTTGAAACTATTGTCCATCGCCTTGATAAAATTAAATTTGCTTCACTTATATCTCCACTTCTTAAAAGGTTTCTAATATGTGATGATGAAATTTCTTGATTATTAATATTTAATTCTGATACTTCAGTATAATTAAATTTTCTTAAATCCTTTGAGTATTTTCTAATAAGATCTATATCACCACTTTGCTTATTTCCAAATACAAAATCAAACCCTGTCACCACGTGAGAAACTTTTAAATTCTCAATTAAAAAAATTTTCAGAAAATCGTTCGCTGAAATCTTAGATAGATTTTTATTAAAAGTTAAATTAATCACAAATTCCACACCTAAAGATTTAAGAATTTCTATTTTTGTTCTAAAAGGAGTTAGCCTAAAATATTCATATTCTTTTTTGAAATAACATTTTAGATGAGGTTCAAAGGTTAAAACACCAACTTTACTTTGGGAGTCTTTAGCAATTTCCTTAGCTTTCAATATCACGCTTTGATGACCGAGATGAACTCCGTCAAAATTACCTATTGCAAGCACAGAGCCAAATAACTTTTTAGGAATCTTCAATGACCTAAAAATTAACATTTACTCACTTTTTGTATCTACCAAAATCTCAGCTTCACCAGTTAGTATTTTTTTGTCGGAAATAAAGCATTCTGTTAAAAGATTTACTCTTCTCTTTTCTTTATCTATTTTTTGTATTATTGCCTTGGTTAGTATGTTGTCTCCTATATAAGCTGGGGCTAAAAATTTTAAGGTCTGGCTTATGTAAATACTTCCGGGTCCAGGTAATTTTGTAGCAATCAATGTTGAAATCAAACTCGCAGTAAAAAAACCGTGAGCCACCCTTTTTTTAAAAATTGTTTTACTAGCAAAATCATCACTAATATGAACTGGGTTATTATCACCTGTTACTCCAGAAAAATTTGCAATATCAGCTTCAGTTATAGTTTTAGATAAGATCGCCTCTTGTCCAACTTTTAGATCTTCTATGAAAAATCCGTGCAATTTATTAAATTGATCTAGCTTCATTTATTTTAATTATTATATATTTAATTTAATTGTAATCTATAAACATTAAAATTAAAAAATGAAAATCTTTGTAATATTTTTTTTTCTAGCCAATTCACTCTATGCAGAAAATATTTTTAGTAATTATAAAGATTATCCTCTAACATCAACAAAATTTAAATTAAAAAAAGTAACAAAGAGTGAATTGAACTACCCTTGGGGAATAACTTTTATAGACAACTCTAACCTGGTTGTGACAGAAAAAAATGGAAGACTCTTAAAAATTAATGTCAACTCAGGAAAATTAAGTGAAATTAGTCATGAGATAAAAAGTATAAAATATAGTAATAGTATAACTTATCAACAAGGGGGGTTGCTTGATGTCTATGCCCATAGTGATGGTTATATATATTTCTCTTACAGTCATGATTTCAAAAAAGAATCATCTAATAAAAGAAAGATAGCTGGTTCAAGCACTGCAATAGCAAGAGGTAAGTTACATGATGATGAGATAAAAAACTTTGAAATTTTGCTGTTAGCTGAACCTAAACTAAAAAAAAATTTACATTGGGGATCGCGAATTTTAATAAAAGACAATAAAATCTTTGCAAGTTTTGGTGAAAGAGGTGAAGGTATGATAGCTCAAGATCCCACAAAACACCCTGGAAGTATTATTAGAATAAATACTGATGGTTCAATTCCAAAGAACAATCCAGCATTTGAAGAATACTCAGATTGGTTACCTGAAATTTATCTTATTGGCGTTAGAAACCCTCAAGGAATGGCAATATCTCCAAAAGATGAAAATATTTATTTTTCTCAACATGGACCTAAAGGTGGCGATAATATTGGAAAAGTAGAGTATGCAGCAAATTTTGGTTGGAAAAATATAGCCTGGGGAGGAACAGAATATAGTGGAAAAAGGATTGGCACGACACCTTTTAAAATGAATTACAACAAACCTATAATTACATGGGTACCCTCAATAGCAGTTGGGAATATAAATTTTTATAAAGGGAATGAATTTTCTGATTGGAATGGAGACCTTTTGGTTTGTGCTACTAATACAGAAATGCTCATCAGATTAGATTTNGAAAACAATCAAATTATAGGAAAAGAGATAATTTTTGAAAATAAAATTGGAAGAATTAGAGACTTTGAGATTGACAAAGATGGTAATATTTTTCTTATAGTAGATGGAAAAGAGACCGCTCTTTGGAAAATGACTAAAGTCAACTAATTAGTGCTTTTGAAAATTCTTCTGCTTTGAAATCAATTAAATCATCTTTGGATTCACCAACGCCAAGTGCAATTATTGGAATTTTTAGATTTTCTGCAATTGGAACTATTGCGCCTCCTTTAGCAGTGCCATCTAACTTTGTTACAATTAGGCTGTCAATTGCACAAATTTCTTTGAAAATTTCAGCTTGTTTTATCGAATTTTGTCCAATATTGCCATCTAAAATCAAAACTGTTTCATGGGGGTAATTATTATTAATTTTTTTTAAAACTCTTATTATCTTTGATAATTCGTTCATCAAATCAACTTTATTGTGAAGTCTTCCAGCTGTATCAATCAATAATACGTCAATCTTTTGTTCCTTTGCTTGCTCTGCAGAACTATAAGCTAGTGCTGCAGGATCTGATTCTCTCTCAGCTGAAAAGAAAAAAGATTCTGTTCTTTCAGACCATACTTTAAGTTGTTCAACTGCAGCTGCTCTAAAAGTATCAGCAGCAACCATTCCAACTTTTTTTCCCTCGTCCCTAAATTTATTTGCTAATTTTCCCACAGTTGCAGTTTTTCCTGTCCCATTTACACCAACAATTAAAATCACATGTGGAGAAAATTCAAGTATGATTTTTTTTTCCAATGGAAGAAGAATGNCATGAATCTTTTTTCTCAAAAATTCTTTTACTTTTTCATCGGATGTATCTGGGAGTTTTTTTTTGGAAATTTCGTCGATTATTTTTGAAGAAAAATTTGCTCCTAAATCTGAAGAAATTAAATGTTCTTCGAGTTGCATTAAAGTATTTTTATCAATTTTTTTATTTTTAAAAATGGTTTTAATGCCATCTGTTATTTTTTCAGATGACTTGGTTAAACCACTCTTTAAATTTTTAATCCATTTTAAAATCATTTACACTAATTCAGCAAAAAGACGGTCTTTTCTTTTTGAAAGAATCTTAACTTTAACAACATCACCAAATTTACTCTTATGCTTTTCTTTAAATTTTTTTTTAAGTAATGATACTCTAAAATAGTCATTAGTATAACTTTGTTTTTCTGATTCAAATAAAATTTCTTCAGTTTTACCTAATTTTTCTTTCATTTGTTCTGACTTAATTTTTTCATAAATATTTACCAATTTTTTATACCTGAGATTTTTCACATTATTTTGAATTTGTGGCATTTTTGATGCCGGAGTTCCATTTTTGGGTGAAAATTTAAAGAGATGTAAATTTGAAAATTTACATTCTTTTATTAATTTAATAGTATTATTAAAATTTTCGTCTGTTTCAGTTGGAAAACCAATAATAATATCGGCACCAAATTTTATGTCTTTTCGTACTTTTTTTATTTTTTTACACATATCAATCACATCTTCTCTGGAGTGTCTTCTTTTCATTCTTTTTAAAATTAAATTGTCTCCAGATTGAACAGATAAATGAAGATAAGGAAGAAGTCTCTTTTCATATTTAAATAAATTTATTAAGTCCTCATCCATTTCAGCTGGATCAATAGAAGATAGCCTAAGTCTATTTAATTTTGGATGAATCTTTAATAAACGTTTCAAAACACTGCCGAGTTTTGGCTTTCCAGGAAGGTCATCTCCAAAAGAGGTTAAGTCTACACCTGTAAGTGTGACTTCTTTGTAACCTTTATCAATTAATTTACCTAATCTATTAGAAATTTCTCCAACAGGAAGGCTAATTGCGTCCCCTCTTCCAAAAGGTATTATACAAAATGTACACCTATGATTACAACCTTGTTGAATTTGTAAAAATGCCCTAGTTCTATCTTTAAAACTTTCTGGGGGAATAGGAAATTTGTAAGTTTGATTGTTTAAACCTATGTTATCCAATATGTAGGAATTTTTTGAGGTCTTAAGTTTGTTATCAACAATTTGGTTTACTTGATCCAGTGAATTAAATTTATTATATTCAATCTGGCTAGCGCAACCGGTTACTATTAATTTGTGATCAGGAAACCTTTTTTTAGCTTTTTTTATTTCATTTATCGATTTAGAAACTGCTTGATTAGTAACAGCGCATGTATTTACAACAATTGTATTCTTAAGGTTATTAGTATCTAAAATATTTTGAATAATTTGACTTTCAAAATAATTTAATCTACATCCAAGGTTCAAAACTTTTGATTTCTTTTCACTCATAAATTTTCAACTAAATTCATTTATTTCAAACTCGCCTTGAAAAACCTCTTTGGCTTCCCCAATCATAAAAATATGATTATCTGGAGATATTTCAATATCCAATTCACCGCCAATCATTCTTACCCTAACACTACTATTACATAAGTTAAGTTTATGACATGCTATAACACTAGCACATGCTCCTGTACCACAGGCATTTGTAAGTCCAGCTCCTCTTTCAAAAGTAATTATATTTATCTCTTTTTTTGATTTAATTTCAACAAGACTAATATTAACACCATGGGGGAAAATTTTATCATTTGATATTTTTTTTGAATCTTGTAAAAACTTCTCTTTTTCTATTTTGTCGGAAAAAAAAATTATATGAGGGTTACCTACATTTACTGCAAACCCTCCTTTTAAATAATTTAGCTTTATATCTAAATTTTCTGTATCCAAATTTTTACTTATTGGAATTTCATTCCACCTAAATTTAGGAATACCGATGTCTACAGATATTTTCTCATCTTCAATCATTTCTATGTCTATAATTCCTGATTCAGTTTCAACAACCAAGTTATTTTTATTTAATTTATTACAGAAAAATTTTCCAATACATCTTAATGCATTTCCACAAACCTCAGCTTTAGATCCATCAGAATTAAAAAAATCAGCTTTTAAATCAAAAATTTTTCCATCTCCATTAGTTAAAAACACTACTAAGTCACATCCAATGCCTTTTACTCGATCTGACAAATTTTTAACTAAATCTTTAGTTACCTTTATATCATCACTTTTTTCTATGATAATAAAATCATTACCAAGCCCATGCATTTTTATAAATCTTACCATTACTCTAAAATCTATTTTTTAAATTACTTTTAGAATTAAATGTTTTTTGTTATAAAAACAATTATTAATTTTAGTCAGTCCACGAGTTTCGTGCACTGACTTTTTTTGTTTGTATTAAATTATATTTTATATGTTTGCAAATCTTACTGATAAAATTTCTGGCATCTTTGACAAACTCAAAGGAAAAGGTGTAATTGACGAAAAGTCTCTAAGCGAAGCTCTTAGGGAAATTAGAGTAGCACTTCTAGAGGCAGATGTATCCCTAGATGTAGCAAAAGAATTTATTGAAAAGGTAAATGTAAAGTCTTTAGGTAAAGAAGTCTTTAAGAGTGTCACTCCTGGTCAGATGATAATAAAAATTGTTAATGATGAACTTACTGATTTGCTTGGATCTAATAATACCGAAATTAATCTTAAAGCCAAACCCCCTGTTTTAATGTTAATGGTGGGACTTCAAGGATCTGGAAAAACCACCACAACTGCAAAATTAGGAAACTGGTTAATTAAAAATAAAAATAAAAAAGTTTTGATGGCATCACTAGATATTTATCGCCCAGCAGCTCAGGAACAACTTATTTCGCTTGGACAAAATAATAATATTCCAACTCTCGAATTTCAAAAAGATAAAACACCACTTCAGATTGCAAAAATTGCACAAAAGAAAGCTGAACTAGATGATTTTGATGTGTTGTTATTAGACAGTGCTGGCAGAAATCACATTGACAAAAAAATGATGGAAGAAGTTTCAGAAATTTCAAAAAAGTTGAAGATGACTGAAACTTTCCTTATTTGTGATTCCATGACTGGTCAAGATGCCGTTCATACAGCAAAAAGCTTTTCTCAAAAACTTGATTTAACAGGAGTTATTTTAACTCGAATTGATGGTGATAGTAGAGGTGGTGCTGCACTTTCAATGAGAGCTATCACTAAACAACCAATAAAATATATGGGTGTTGGTGAAAAAATTAATGACTTTGAAATATTTCACCCTGATCGAATTGCAAATAGAATACTAGGAATGGGGGATGTAGTTTCACTAGTTGAAAAGGCATCTGAACAAATAGATCAAGACGAGGCAAAAAAACTACAAAAGAAAATACTTAAAGGCCGTTTTTCATTATCTGATTATGCCAAACAGCTTGATCAACTAAATAACATGGGAGGAATCAAGGGTTTTATGAAATATCTTCCTGGACTTGCAAATATGAAAGATAAAGTCGAAGAATCACTCGAAAACAACGAAATTTTTAAAATTCAAAAATCTATAATCTCATCAATGACTGCGAAAGAAAGAAATTTTCCTGACATTGTTAAGGCTTCCAGAAAAATTAGAATCTCAAAAGGATCCGGAACCTCCGTTCAAGATGTAAATAAACTTTTAAAACAATTCAAGAAAATGAGTCAAATGATGAAAAAAGTAGGTAAAAATAAGAATTTTGAAAATCTAATGGGTTCAAATCAAATTGGTGACATCGACTCAATACTGAATAAAAATAAATTTTTAAGATAAACGAAAGGAGAATTAAAATGGCTGTTGCATTAAGACTATCAAGAGGAGGATCAAAAAAAAGGCCTTTCTTTAGAATTGTTGCTGCTGATATTAGAGCACCTAGAGATGGAAAATATTTAGAAAGACTTGGTACATATAATCCTATGAGAAAAAAAGATGATCCTGAAAGAATTTTTATTAATAAAGAAAGAATTAAGCATTGGTTATCTGTTGGAGCAAAACCAACAGAAAGAGTGGCAAAATTTCTTGCTTTAGAAGGACTTGTGAAAAAACCAGATATTCCAAAACAAACAAAAAAAGATAAGCCTAGAAAAAAAACACTTGAAAAAGTTAAAGCAAAAGAGGAAAAATTAAAAAGAAAAGAAAATGAAGAATCCGATACGACAAATACAACTGAAACTTCAAGCGTTCCTCCAAAAGAAAATGATGAAACTGCAGTCGACAAAAAAGAACCTTCCCCGTCTGAAGTTTTACCAGCAGAACCACAACCGAAGAATGAAGTTCAGGCTTCTAATCAACAGACTTCTTCTCAGAATTCTGGAGAAAAAGAATCAAATGAAAAATCACATACACCTTCAAATCTTCCACCATCAGATAAAAATGAAATCTCTAAAGAACAAAATGTTAGTGAAGTCAAATCTTCTACTCAAAGCCCAGAAGCAGGTGTTGAAAAAGAGCAAAACAATAAACCAAATTCCGCAAATGTTTCTGAAGAAAATAAGCCAAATAAATCAATTACCCAAAGTGAAGAGCCAGTTGAAAAAATTAAAACGAATGAACAAGCTAAAATTCAGGAAACCACTGATAATAAAGAAAGATTGGCCCCTTCGAATTCTGAAACTCAATCAAAGGAAACAATCATTGAAAAGAAAGATGCTGAAGAATAAGGAGAATTAAATTAAATTCAAAATATTTAGTGATATAATGAGTTAAATTTTTTAAGTAAAAGTTTACTCAGTTAAAATGATTACAATAGCTAAATTTGGAAAACCATTCGGAATAAAAGGTTTAATAAATATTCACAGTTTTTTCTCAAATAAGTTTGATATTTTAAATCATAAGGAGTTCTTTCTTGAGAATGATGAGAAAGTTGATTTAACAATTAAGATAAATAGCAACAAAATTGTTGGTTATATTCAATCAGTAGATTCTTTAGACTGTATAAAAAAATATACTAACAAATTAATTTATATTGAAAAAGACAAACTACCTAAACTTAAAGGTAATCATTACTATTATAATGATCTAGAAAATATGGATGTATATATTGATAAAAAAATGATTGGCAAAGTTAAAAAAGTTAATAATCATGGAGCTGGAGATTATCTTGAAATCCAAGCTTTCTCTGAAGAAATCCTAGTTCCAGTTAACAAACATCATGTTTTAGAAGTAAATTTAATAAAAAAAAAAATAAATCTCAATCCTGAATACTATGAATTTTGAAATTTTAACACTCTTTCCAGATATGTTTCCAGGACCTCTAAATTTTTCTATATATAAGAAAGCTCTTAGTAATGGTTTGTTTACAATAAATGCAACTAATATAAGAGATTTCAGCAAAACCAAATCAAAAACTGTTGATGATAATCCTTATGGAGGAGGAGCTGGAATGATTTTAAGAGCTGATATTCTCCAAGACGCATTTGATCATGTTAAAAAAAAAAATGACAATAAATATCATTCAGTTTTTTTAACACCTAGTGGACAAAAATTAACACAGAGTAAAGTTAAAGAAATCTCAAAAAAAAAAAATTTAATAATTATCTGTGGAAGATACGAAGGTGTGGATCAAAGATTTCTAGATAATAATTCAATTTCAGAAATTTCGGTTGGTGATTATATTTTATCTGGTGGTGAAACTGCAGCATTTATTTTAATTGATGCTTGCGTAAGATTGATTCCTGAAGTATTAGGTAATAAAAAAAGTTTAATTTCTGAAAGTTTTGATGACTTCCTTTTGGAATATCCTCACTACACTCGACCAGATGAATGGAAGAAAATGGTTATTCCAGAGATCTTAAAAACTGGTAATCATAAAAAAATTTCAGATTGGAGATTGAAAAAATCGATAGAAAAAACTAAAAAGGTTAGACCAGAATTATATAAATTATTTATGATGAAAAATAAGGGGGGAAAATGAATTCAATAGAGACATATGAAAAAAATCATTTAAAGGAGCTTTCAGAAGGAAAAGTTTTTCCCAAATTTAGTTCAGGAGATACCCTGAAAGTTCATTTGAAAGTAAAAGAAGGAGAAAAGGAAAGGATCCAAGTTTTTGAAGGAATATGTATTGCAAAAAAAAATGCCGGAATTAATTCATCATTCACCGTTAGAAAAATATCATATGGTGAGGGCATTGAAAGAGTTTTACCCTTGTATTCTCCTCAGATAAGTAAAATTGAGTTAGTTAAAAGTGGTGATGTAAGAAGATCTAAACTATATTATTTAAGAACAAGAAGTGGAAGATCAGCCAGAATATCTGAAAAGAGTACATACTCTGAGAATTTAAATACAAAGAAAGAAGAAGAAAAAGTATTGGAAAATTCCAAAGTTTCGACAAATGCTAAAAATGATGTAAATATGGAAGAAAAAGGTGACAATAAAGTTGATAGCAATGAGAAGGTTGATTTAGAAAATAAAAAATAAAACACATTTTTGATTATGAGATTTTTAAACTATGAAACCCCAAACTATTTTCGACAAAATATGGAGTAGTCACCTTGTTGAAAAACAAGAGGACGGTACAAGTTTAATTTATATTGATAGGCACTTAGTTCACGAGGTAACAAGCCCGCAAGCTTTTGAAGGTCTTAGGGACTCTAATAGAAAAGTTAGAAGGCCTGAGTTTACATTTGCAGTTGCTGACCACAATGTTCCAACTTCAGATAGATCAAAAGGAATAGAGAATGAAGAAAGTAGAATTCAAGTAGAAACACTTGAAAAAAATTGCAAAGAGTTTGGTGTTAATCTTTTTCCTTTATTAGATAAAAGACAGGGGATTGTCCACATAGTTGGCCCAGAACAAGGTATCACTCAACCTGGCATGACAATTGTGTGTGGTGATAGTCACACAGCTACGCATGGTGCTTTCGGAGCATTGGCATTTGGAATCGGAACTAGTGAGGTTGAACATGTTTTAGCCACTCAAACTTTAATACAAAAACCAGCAAAAAATATGAGGATTAATGTTAAAGGAAATGTAAGTCCAAGTGTAACTTCTAAAGATATTATACTAAAAATTATTGGTCAGATAGGAACTGCAGGAGGAACAGGATATGTTATTGAATATTCTGGTGAGGCTATCTCAAAACTAAGTATGGAATCAAGGATGACTATATGTAATATGAGTATAGAAGCTGGTGCTCGTGCTGGCCTAATTGCACCAGATGAAAAAACTTTTCAATATATAGATGGAAGGCCTTATGCACCAAAGGGTAAGGATTGGAATGTAGCAGTTGATTCTTGGAAAAGACTTCCATCAGATAAAGATGCTGTTTATGATAAAGAAGTTAAGTTTAGCGCTAGTTTAATAGAACCTCAAGTAACATGGGGAACGAGTCCTCAAGATGTTGCACCTATAAATGGAAACATCCCAGATCCTAAAAATATTGATGATATTAAAAAAAGAAACGCAATAGAAAGATCACTGGAATACATGGGATTAAAACCTAATCAAAAAATTAAAGATATTAAAATTGATAGAGTATTTATTGGTTCGTGTACTAATGGAAGAATTGAAGATTTAAGAGAAGTTGCAAAAGTTGTTAATGGAAAAAAAGTTACTGTTAACGCCATGATTGTTCCAGGCTCTGGATTAGTTAAAGAACAAGCTGAAAAAGAAGGGTTGCACAAAATTCTAATAGATGCTGGATTCGATTGGAGAGAACCTGGTTGCTCAATGTGTTTAGCCATGAATCCTGATCAACTAAAACCCAAAGAAAGATGTGCATCTACATCAAATAGAAATTTTGAAGGAAGGCAAGGAAGAGAAGGACGAACCCATCTTGTTAGTCCTGCAGTTGCTGCAGCAACTGCGATTAAGGGAAAATTAAGTTTAGTAGAAGATCTATAATGGAAAAATTCTTAAATATTACTAGCATAGCCGCACCTCTTCCAATGATTAACATTGATACAGATATGATAATTCCAAAACAATTTTTAAAAACAATTAAAAGATCTGGGCTAGGTAAAAATCTATTTTATGAACTAAGGTATGATTTAAATGGAAATTTAAAAAATGATTTTGTTTTAAATTGGGATCCATTCAAAAATGCTTCTATTTTGGTTGCTGGTGATAATTTTGGTTGTGGAAGTAGTAGAGAGCATGCTCCGTGGTCTCTTCTGGATTTTGGTTTTAAATGCATAATTGCACCAAGTTTTGCCGATATTTTTTTCAATAATTGTTTTAAAAATGGAATTCTTCCCATCGAATTAGATCAAGAAAATGTTGATTTTTTAATGAAGTCAGCTGAAGAAAAAAAAATTTTTACTATTAACCTTGAACAACAATTAGTTTTAGTCGAAGACTTGAAATCAATTAAATTTAATGTTGATTCATTTAGAAAAAAATGTCTAATTGAAGGTCTTGATGATATTGCATTAACATTAAAAAAATCAAAAAAAATATCTGATTTCGAGTTTCAATTACAAAAAATAAAACCTTGGATAATTGAATGAATAGATCTCTTTTTTCTCAAAAATTTTTCAAATCAAAATGAAGAATAAATTTAATATTATTTTACTTCCTGGAGATGGAATAGGACAAGAGATTTCAAGTGAAGCCAAAAAAATACTCAATTGGATCGATTCTAAAACTAAAATTAATTTTGAACTCTCTGAAGATTTAGTTGGTGGTGCTGCTTATGATAAGTATCAGACACCTTTAGAAGACAAAACATTGTTAAATTTGAAAAAAGCCGATGCAATTATTCTAGGAGCAGTTGGAGGGCCAAAATGGGAAAATCTTCCATTTGAAAAAAGACCTGAAAGAGGACTTTTGAAAATAAGAAAAGAATTAGATTTATTTGCTAATTTTAGACCAGCAATAGTTTTTGACTCTCTAATTGACTCTTCAACATTAAAACCTGAGATAATAAAAAATTTAGATCTTTTAATTATAAGGGAATTAACAAGTGGTATATATTTTGGTGAACCAAGAGGTATTAAAAAAATAAATAATAAACAAATGAAAGGTTTTAACACCTTAGTATACAAAACCAACGAAATTGAACGAATAGCAAAAGTAGGGTTTGAAGCTGCAATAACCAGAAATAAAAAATTATGTTCTGTTGACAAAGCAAATGTATTAGAATCCACTGAACTTTGGAGAGAGGTTGTAACTAAGACATCAAAGAAATATCCAGAAGTTGAACTAACTCATATGTATGTTGACAATGCCTCAATGCAGTTAGTAAGAAACCCTAAACAATTTGATGTAATAGTAACAACAAATATGTTTGGAGATATACTTTCAGATTGTGCCTCTATGTTAACTGGTTCACTTGGAATGCTTCCTTCAGCTTCGATCGGAATCAGTAATGAGTTAAAAAAATCTGCAATGTATGAACCTGTTCACGGTTCAGCACCTGATATTTCGGGTAAAAACATCGCTAACCCATTAGCGATGATTCTTTCAGTTGCTATGATGTTAGAATATTCTTTTTCAGAAAAGAAAATATCAAATATTATTAATAAATCTGTTAATGCAATATTAGATAAAGGATATAGAACTAAAGATATTATGGATAAGAACTCTAAAGAAGTTTCCACAAACGATATGGGTGATTTAGTATTAAAGGAATTAGAAAATGAAAAAATTTAATTTAGCAGTTGTCGGTGCTACTGGAAATGTTGGGAGAGAAATTCTTAATATCTTGGATGCACGAAATTTTCCTGTAAAAGAATTACATGCAGTAGCATCATCTAGGTCAGAAGGTATGAAAATTAACTATGGAAATGATAAAGAAATAGTAGTTCAAAATCTAGAATCATTTGATTTTAAAAAAATTGATTTAGTTCTGTCTTCACCAGGGTCAAAGATTTCTGAAAAATTTGTCCCAATAGCAATAAAATCTGGGGCATTTGTCATTGATAATACGTCTTTCTTTAGGATGAAAAAAGATGTTCCACTTATTATTCCAGAGGTAAATCCTGAGGATATTAAATTAGCAAAAAAAAAAATAATCTCAAATCCGAATTGTTCTACTATCCAAATGATAGTCGGTTTGAAGCCGATACACGATTTATTTCAAATTAAAAAAATAATTGTGTCAACGTATCAATCGACATCTGGAGCTGGAAAGGTAGCGATGGATGAATTATTCCATCAAACACTTGACGTTTACAAAAATAAACCCCTTAAATCTAAAGTCTTTACAAAAAGAATAGCATTCAATTTAATTCCACATATTGATAGTTTTTTGGAAAATAATTTCACAAAGGAAGAAAATAAAATGGTTGAGGAAACTCAAAAGATTTTAAAAAGTAAAATAGAAATATTTGCTACTTGTGTTAGAGTGCCTGTTTTTGTTGGACATGCAGAATCAATTTATGTTGAAACAGAAAAAAGTATAAATCTAAAAAAGTTATTTCAAGAATTCAAAAATTTTAAAGGCATAAGTCTGGTTGATAAACCAATTGATGGTGGGTATGTTACTCCTGACGAATCCGCAGGTGAAGATGATGTATTCATAAGTAGAATTAGATTGGATTTAAATAAAAAAAATGCGATGGGAATGTGGATTGTTGCTGATAATTTGAGAAAAGGTGCAGACCTAAATACAGTTCAAATTGCAGAATTATTAATAGATAAAATAAAATGAAAAATTTTAAAAGTAGATATTTTGAAGATTATAAAATCAATCAAGAAATTTATCATAGTGTTCCTAGAACTATCTCAGAAGGAGATGTATCTATTTATTTAGCATCAACAGGGAGTCGTTTTGCAATGAATTACTCTCAACAATTTTGTAAGAACTTAGGGTTAAAAAAGATACCTATTGATGATATTTTGTTATTTCATTTAGTTTTTGGAAGAACAGTTCCAGATCTATCTTTGAATGCAATTGCAAACCTTGGATATGCTGGTGTAAAATTTCATAATTTTGCTTATGTAGGTGATACATTGTCTGCAAAATCGAAGATTGTTGGCTTAAAAGAAAATTCAAACGGAAAAACTGGTACTGTATATGTAGAATCTATCGGCACTAATCAAAATGGTGAAGTTGTATTATCTTATTTTAGATGGTTAATGATGAGAAAAAAAAAGGAAGGAATGATTTCTAATTTTTCAAATAAAATTCCAGAAATGCCTGAAAAAGTTAATAGCAAAGAATTTATTCTGCCTAGAAACTTAAATTATAAAAAATGGTCAGATCAAATTACAGGCAGTCCATTTTTTTTTAATGATTATAGTATTGGTGAAGAAATTAATCATCTAGATGGTCAAACAATAGAAGAGGCAGAACATCAACTTGCAACTAGACTTTATCAAAATAATGCTAGAGTTCATTTTAATCAACATGTTGAAAAAGATGGGAGATTTGGTAGGAGAATTATTTATGGAGGATATATTATTTCATTAGCAAGGGCTATAAGTTGCAATGGTTTGGCTAATGCATTTAAAATTTCTGCTATTCATTCTGGCAAACATTCAGCTCCAACCTTTGCAGGAGATACAATTTATGCCGGATCAAAAATTCAAGGTAAAGAAATTTTAAATCAAAATTTAGGAACTTTATCCATAAGAACATTAGCCTCAAAAAACGAATCCAAAATAAACTTCTCAAAAACAGATAAATTAGATGATAATGTTGTATTGGATTTGGAGTATTCTGTATTAATGCCAATATTGTGATTATGAAAAAAGAAAATCTTCCTATTTCGCCTCATTTGCAGATCTATAAACCTCAAATTACTTCTGTACTTTCTATAACTCATAGAATCACTGGATTTTGTCTTAATATAGTTTTATTTTTTTTTGCATTATGGTTGATTTCTTTGTCATTAGGAAAAAATGCATACGATTTTCTTATTGGAATTTTTTCTTCGTTTCCAGCTAGATTAATTTTTACAATTTCAATTCTTGGATTTTGTTACCATTTTCTAAATGGATTAAGGCATATTTTATGGGATTTTGGTTTTTTCTTAGAAATTAAGTCATCAACTTTATCTGGTTATTTCGTTATACTTTTTTCAATATTTTTAACTTTAATATTATCATTTAAAATAGGATTAATTTAATGAAACACAATCATTCTTTAGAATGGGTTCTTCAAAAGATCTTCGCCTTAGTTTTTTTATTTCTTCTCATTAATGCAATTTACTTTCTTAAAGATGTAAACCTAAAAAGTTATGAATCAACATTGATTTGGTTTGAAAATTTTTGGAATTCTTTTTTAGTCTTATTATTATTTTTTTCAATAATTTTTCATTCAAATATAGGTTTAACTTCAATAATTGATGATTACCTTCATAACAAGAACATTAAAAAAAAAATTATTATGTTAAAAAATCTTTTACTAATTACTATCTTATTTAGTGTGACATTAAGTTTAGGTTCAATCCTTTTTGAAATATGATTAATAATATAGAATTCCTTGAATATGACGTTGTTGTTGTTGGGGCAGGAGGATCTGGTCTAAGAGCAGTTATGGGGTGTGCTTCATCAAAACTAAAAACAGCATGTATAAGTAAAGTTTTTCCTACACGAAGTCATACAGTTGCTGCTCAAGGTGGAATTAGTGCTGCACTTGGAAATATGGGTAATGACGATTGGAAGTGGCATATGTATGATACTGTCAAAGGTTCTGATTGGCTTGGAGATCAGGATGCGATCGCCTTTATGTGTAAAGAAGCACCTCATGCTGTTATTGAACTTGAACATTTTGGAGTTCCCTTCTCAAGAACTGAAAAAGGCAAAATCTACCAAAGACCATTTGGTGGAATGACAACCCACTTTGGAGAAGGTATAGCTCAAAGAACATGTGCAGCTGCTGATAGAACAGGACATGCAATGTTGCATACACTTTATCAGCAATCAATATCGCATGATGCAAGTTTTTATATTGAACATTATGTAATTGACTTAATAATGAATAAGAAAAATGAATGTTGTGGAGTTTTAACTATAAATTTACACGATGGGAAATTTTATGTTTTTTCTGCTAAAATGGTTATTTTAGCAACTGGTGGATACGGTAGATCATATTTTTCGTGTACATCAGCTCATACTTGCACTGGAGATGGAGGGGGAATGGTCTTAAGAGCAGGTTTTGGGTTACAAGATATGGAATTTACACAGTTCCACCCAACTGGAATTTATGGTGTAGGGGTTTTAATTACTGAAGGAGCAAGAGGTGAAGGTGGTTACTTGACTAATAATAAAGGTGAAAGATTTATGGAAAGATATGCTCCAAATGCCAAGGATCTTGCAAGTAGAGATGTAGTTTCAAGATCAATGACCAAAGAAATAATGGAGGGTAGAGGTTGCGGTGAAAAAAAGGATCATATTCATCTAAATTTACATCATTTAGATAATGAAGTCTTAGAAGAAAAACTTCCAGGCATTACAGAATCTGCAAGAATATTTGCGGGAGTAAATGTAAAAAAAGATCCTATTCCAGTTCAACCTACAGTTCACTACAATATGGGAGGTGTACCGACTAATATTCATGGTGAAGTCATTAGCATTGATTATAAAGGTAAAGATAGAATTGTTCCTGGTTTAATGTCTATTGGAGAAGCTGCATGTGTTTCGGTTCACGGAGCTAACAGATTAGGGTCAAACTCTCTACTCGATCTTGTAGTTTTTGGAAAATCGGCTGCTGAAAGATGTAAAAAAATTATTAATCCCAAATCTAAAAATAAAAATTTGGAAAAAAATATGTATCTAAACTTAATTAAAAGATTTGATAAAGTAAAAAATTCAAAGGGAAAAAAATCTATAGCTAAGATTCGATTGGAAATGCAGCATACTATGCAAAACTATTGCCCTGTATATAGATCAGAAAAAATTATGAAACAAGGAGAAAAAAAACTTCTTAAACTTTTAAATGATTTTGAAAATATTCACATTAGCGACCAAACAACAGTTTGGAATACTGAAATAATAGAAGCTCTAGAATTGCATAATCTTCTGTTACAGTCTATTGTAAGTGTTAGATCAGCACTAGATAGAAAAGAAAGCAGAGGTGCACATGCTAGAATTGATTTTGAAGATAGAAACGATAAAGATTGGCTAAAACACACACTTATTTCAATAGATTCTCAAGGAAGGTCAAAGTTAAATTACAGACATGTAAACCTCAAAACTAAAACTAAAGAAATAAAAAGTATTGAACCTAAAGCAAGAGTTTACTAGTTTAATATTATGGTTGAATTAAATTTACCTAAAAATTCCTTAATCAAAGACGGAAAAACCTTTGGAGGAAAAGGCAAAGATAAAATTCATCTGAAAGTCTACAGGTGGAATAGGGAAGCAAACAAAAATCCAAGACTTGATAATTATTACATTGATAAAAAAAAAGTAGGTCCAATGGTACTTGACGCTCTTATGTATATTAAAAATAATGTTGATCCTTCACTTACCTTCAGAAGATCATGCAGAGAAGGAATTTGTGGATCGTGTTCTATGAATGTAAATGGCACCAATACATTAGCTTGTTTAAGACCTATCGATTCTAAATCTATAGATGTTTATCCACTTCCTCACATGAGAGTATTAAAAGATTTAGTTCCAGATATGAGTGAATTTTATGAACAATACAAATCAATTAAACCTTGGATTAAAAATTCAAAAAATAATAAAAAAGAAAATATTCAATCTCCCAATGATAGAAAAAAACTTGATGGACTTTATGAATGTGTCTTATGCGCTTGCTGTTCAACATCGTGCCCAAGTTATTGGTGGAATAGTGATAAATTTCTCGGACCAGCTATTTTACTTCAAGCTTATCGATTTATAGTTGATAGTAGAGACAAAAATAAAAAGCAAAGATTAAAACAACTCGAAGACAAATTTAAACTTTATCGATGCCATACAATAATGAACTGCACAAAAACCTGCCCAAAACATCTAAATCCAGCTAAAGCTATATCTGAAATCAAAAAACTCCAAGTTTCTTCATAAGTATTGCCAAATTTAAGTACAAAACTAATTGACTATTTAAAATATCAAAACAATCTAAAACCAAATCAATGCCAAATTAATGCTTCAAAAGTAATTGAAGATGTAATTAAGAAAAGGAACCTGAGCTCTTTATTATTTAATTTAATTAACAAAAAAAATTTTGGTATATATATTCATGGTCCTGTTGGAACTGGTAAATCAGTTCTAATTAAAGCATTACATTTTATTTTACCAAAATCTGATTTCTTTCACTTTAGTGATTTTATCTTTCATCTTCAATTTCAAACAACAAAAAAAAATCAGAAANAGTTTCTTAAAACTTCNAAAGTAATATTAATTGATGAATTTTTTATTAATAATTTGACAAATCTAATTATTTTTAAAAAATTTCTTGAATCTTTAAAAAATCAGATANTTATCATAACCAGTAATAAAAACCCAGAAAAAATCTACTTTGATCCAGTCAATAAAGATGTTTGTGAAAAATTAAAAAAAATAATGCTTAATAATTTTTTTGAGGTAAAAATGGTTTCTAATATAGATTATCGTTCTGGAAAAAAAGTAAACGAAAAATTTTTTTTCTTCAAAGATTCTGAATCCAAAAAAAAACAAAACTTGCTCAGAAAAAAAGTTGCCAGTACATCTAAGGTTTTATCAGTCAATCTTAAAAGGAAAGGATATATTTTTAATGTTGAGGGTGTTTACGGTAATACACTTGACATAAATTTTGAAAAACTATTTAAAAAAAATTTGGTATTTCAAGATTTTGAACTTATTTCTAAAAAATGGAAATTTATTATTATAAGAGATATGCCACAAATTAATAAAAACTCTGAAGACCTAATTTCAAGATTCATATCCTTTATTGATGTTTTATATGAAAATAAAAATATTCTTTCCTTATCAACTAAAGTAAAGTTAGATAAATTATATATAGGAGAAAAAAAAGTTTTAGAATTTAAAAGAACAATTTCANGATTAAAAGAAATTTCTTCAGATGCATATATTGAGAAATATAAATAATTAAAATTATTTAAATAAGCTATATGAAAAATTTAAAAAAAGATTTTAAAACACTAGAGGAAGAAATTTATTTTCTTAAAAAAAAAGAAAATGCTGTTATCTTAGCTCATTTTTATCAAGATGAAGATATTCAAGATATAGCAGACTTTATAGGTGATTCACTTGATCTTTCTAGAAAAGCTCAAAATGCAAAGGCTGATGTTATTGTTTTTTGTGGAGTTAGATTTATGGCTGAAGTTGCTAAAATTTTAAGTCCTTCAAAAAAAGTATTATTACCTGATTTAAATGCAGGATGTTCTTTGGAAGAGTCATGTCAAGCAAAAGATTTTAAGAAATTTAAAGATCAAAACAAAGATCATCTAGTCCTATCTTATATCAATTGCTCTGCAGAAATAAAAGCTTTGTCTGACATAATAGTTACTTCATCTAATGCAGAAAAAATTATAAATAGTTTACCAAAAAATCAAAAAATAATATTTGCGCCAGATAAACACNTAGGAGGATATTTAAACAAAAAGACAAGAAGAAATATGCTCCTTTGGCAAGGCACATGTATTGTTCATGAAACGTTTTCTGAGAAAGAATTAATTAAAATGAAGGTAAGAAATGAAGATGCAAAAATTATTGCTCATCCAGAATGNCCTGAAAATATTCTAAATCATTCAGATTATGTNGGTTCAACATCAGCACTTCTTAAATTTATCTCTAAAGATAAATCAAAGAAATTCATAGTAGCTACAGAACCTCATATTCTTCATCAAATGAAAAAGAATGAGNCAAAAAAAGTCTTCTTAACTGCACCTGGAATTGATGGAAGTTGTTCATGTTCAAACTGTCCCTATATGGAACTTAATACATTAGAAAAATTAAGAGATTGTCTATTTAATCTATCTCCACAAATTACCATCAGCAATGAATTAATACTCAAGGCTAAAAAGCCTCTAAATATAATGTTAAAACTTAGTTAGTTTTTTGTTAAAGTTAACTGAACTCTCCAAAATTGCTTATAAACAACTTTTAGTTGATTTGAAAGATGACTTAAAAAAAATCAATACAAAAAATGATATCACTTCGCATTCCTTAATTTTAGAGAAGCTTTTAATTAGTGTTGAGATATCAAACAGAGAAGAAATTGTGTTGTGTGGTATTAATTTTGTTAAGTATTTTCTAAAAAAAAAATTTCCAACCTTATCTTTTAGAATCTATTTTAAAGATGGACAATATTTAAAAAAAAACTCAAAAATAATGCGTATCAATGGAGATTGCAAAAAAATTTTTTTAATTGAGAGATCACTATTAAATCTAGTTCAACATCTATCAGGTATTGCTACATTCACGAAAAAGATTGTAAAAATTACAAATAAAAAAACAAGAATTTTAGATACAAGAAAGACTTTACCTGGCTTAAGAAAACTCCAAAAATATGCTACATCAATTGGAGGAGCAATAAATCATAGAATGGGATTGTATGATGAAATTTTGATAAAAGATAACCACATTAAAGTTTTAGGAGGTATAGACAAAACTATATCCTTATTAAATAAAAAAAATATAAAAAAATTTAAAATAGAATGTGAAAATTATGAAGATGTGACAAAAGCTATAAGAGCTGGGGCTAGTTATATTTTATTAGATAATATGAAGCCTGAAGAGATTAAGAAATGTATTAAATTAAAACAAAAATCAAATAGTTATACAAAATTTGAAATTACTGGAGGCATAAATTTAAATAATATAAAAAAATATTATTTGTTAGGTGCNGATTATATTTCTATAGGAAAAATTACAAATTCTGCTAAATCAGTAGATATTGGATTGGACATAATATAATATCTTAATAGTTTCGTAAGGAGTAGTTTTGAAAAAAATTAGTCTTATTGGTGCAGGAAATATTGGAAGTATTCTTGCCTATAGTATTTCAAGAAAAAAACTTGGAAACATCGTTTTGGTTGATGTTGTTAAAGATCTTGCTAAAGGAAAATGCCTTGATTTAGAACAAAGTTTTGCTGTTGATAATATAGGAATAAAAATTAATGGTACCGAAGATATAACGAAAATTAAAGATAGTGATGTTATTGTAATTACTGCAGGTGTAGCAAGAAAACCTGGTATGAGTAGAGATGATTTAATTGAAGTTAATTTTTCGATTATTTCTCAAATAGGCAATGCTATAAAAAAATATAGTCCTAATGCATTCGTTATTTGCGTAACAAATCCATTGGATGCAATGACTTGGTCCTTAAAAAAGGTAGCAAATATAAAAAAGAATAAAATTGTAGGCATGGCTGGAATTTTAGATTCAGCTAGATTTAAATACTTCTTAGCAAAAAAAATGAATATCTCAATGGAATGTATTCAAACAATGGTCTTGGGCGGACATGGTGATACAATGGTTCCTCTTTTAAGATATACTTCAATATCTGGAATCCAGATTGAAGAATTTATTAAAAAAAAAAAAATTACAATACAAGATTTGGAAAAAGTTATAGATAAAACGAGAAACGGTGGAGGAGAGATTGTTTCGCTTTTAAAAGATAGTTCAGCTTTTTTTTCTCCAGCGTCTAGCACAATTGAAATGGTTGAATCATATTTACATGATCAAAAAAAACTACTACCCTGCTCAGCGTATTTAGATGGAGAATTTATGGAAAAAGATATTTTCGTTGGTGTTCCAGCTATAATAGGAAAAAATGGAATTGAAAAAATTTTTGAAGTTAACTTAACATCAAAAGAACAAAAACAATTTTCTAATTCCATAAATTCTGTAAAAGAATTGATAAAAAAATGTAAAAAACTTCTGGTCTAATCATTCATAATTAGATATAAATTCAAACTTTGAGGATTTTAATCAGAAATAATTAAGGCTTTTATGGATATTCATGAGTATCAAGCTAAACAACTGTTATTAAAATTTGGTGTTGATGTTCCACCTGGAGAAGTTGTTTATCAAACACACGAGGCAGAAAACATCTTATCGTGGTTAAATGAAGAAAAAATTGTTGTAAAAGCCCAGGTTCATGCTGGCGGAAGAGGTAAAGCTGGAGGTATTAAGATCTGCAAAAGTCATGACGANGTTGTAAAGACAGTCGATAAAATGATTGGGATGAGCATTAAAACACCGCAGACCACTGAAGATGGTAAAACAGTCAGAAGGGTATATTTAGAAAAAGCATATGAAATCGAAAAAGAGTTTTATTTGTGTATTACAGTAGATCGTGAAACTGGAGGCAACACAATTATGACATCTAAAAAAGGTGGTATTGACATCGAAGAAGTTGCTGAAAAAACTCCAGATGAAATATTTAAAGTTAAGATAGCTCCAGGGGGAGATCTTTTAACTCATCATGCTAGAACAATTGTTTACAATTTAGGTTTAACTGGACAAAGTGCAAAAAAAGCTCAGAAAAATATATTAGGTATTTACACTGCTTTTAAAAAATTAGATGCATCAATGATAGAGATTAATCCATTTGCCGTTATAAAAAATGGGGATGTAGTTGTTTTAGATTGCAAAGCATCTTTTGATGATAATGCTCTTTATCGTCAAAGACAGGTTGCAGAAATGAAAGATGAAAATGAATATGACCCACTAGAACTAGAAGCTGCAAGACATGATCTAAATTATGTAAAACTTGATGGTAATATTGGACTTATGGTAAATGGAGCTGGTTTATCAATGGCAACAATGGATATTATAAAATATTATGGTGGGGACGCAGCAAACTTTATGGATGTAGCTGGAGCTGCCACACCAGAGAGAGTAGCTGCTGCATTCAAACTAATTTATAAAGATCCAGATGTAAAAGGAATTCTTATTAATATCTTTGGGGGTATGATGAGATGTAATGATATTGCTGAAGGATTAGTGAATGCTTCAAAAGAAGTAGGTTTAAAAAAACCATTAGTAGTTAGGTTAGAAGGAACAAATGTCGAAATTGGTATTGATATTTTAAAAAATTCTGGATTCCCAATTAAACCAGTTGAAACCATGGAGCAAGCAGCAAAGGATGTTGTTGATTTAGTAAAAGAAAAATAATATGGCTGTTCTCATTACAAAAGATACAAAAATTATATGCCAAGGTTTCACCGGCGCCCAAGGTACTTTTCATTCAGAAAGAGCTATTGAATATAATACAAATCTAGTTGGAGGAGTAACTCCTGAAAAAGGTGGAACCAAACACTTAGGTATTCCAGTTTTTAATACTGTTGCTGAAGCAAAAAAACAAACAGAATGCAATGCGAGTGGAGTTTTTGTTCCTCCTCCATTTGCAGCAGATGCAATTTTAGAGTCAGTTGAAGCTGAATTAGATTTGATTGTTTGTATAACTGATGGAATTCCTACTAGTGATATGCAAAGAGTTAAAAGAGAAATGAGAGGGTCAAAAACAAGACTCATAGGGCCTAACTGTCCTGGAGTTCTCACACCTGGTGTTGGGAAAATAGGAATTATTCCGGGACATATTTGCAAACCCGGACGTATTGGTGTTGTTTCACGATCGGGAACTTTGTCATATGAATCAGCGGTTCAAACTGCTGAATTGGGACAATCTACAATAATTGGGATCGGAGGGGATCCTGTAAATGGAACAAATTTTGTGGATGCTCTTGAATTATTTCTTAATGATAAAGATACAGATGGTATTGTTCTAATTGGAGAAATAGGCGGTACGGCTGAAATAGATGGGGCTGATTTTATTAAGAGTTGGAAGGGTGATTTCAAGAAACCAGTTGCTGCTTTTGTTGCAGGTTCAGCAGCTCCTAAAGGAAGAAAACTAGGTCATGCTGGTGCGATAGTTAATAGTGGTGCTGAAACTGCTGATGCCAAGAAAGATGCTCTTCGTTCTTCAGGTGTTGTTGTTTCAGATACAATTACGAAGATTGGTGAAGCAATGAGGAAAGCGATGGAAAAATAATAATGAGTCAAACTGCTATAATTACATATATTGGTGAAAATAAACCAAATCTTATATCTGAAATCACTAAATATCTTACTGAACTAGATGGTGAATTTTCAGGAGTTACATTCGCAACATTAGGAAGGGTTTGTGAATTAACAATGGCGTATCAGAAATCTGAAAAATTAGAAATAGATGAAATTAAGAAAGGTCTTCAATCACTCAAAGCTGCAGAATCAGGAGAGGTTCAAATTAAACTGATCCCTTTGAGTACAGATTTTGGTCCTACCTCTAAGATTACACATAGAATTGTTTTATCTGGGGATGATAAAAAAGGTCTTCTAAATAAGATTATTACAACTTTAGATCAAAATAATGCAATAATTGTGAGAATGAATACTGAAAAAATAACTTTTCCAACCAATACTCAATATATAGCAAGATTTGCTATTTCTATCAGAGATGAAAATGCTCCTCAATGTTTGTCAGAAATAGTAAAGGTTGCTGGTGAAATGAAATTAACATTCAGATACGAAACATCTTAATTATTTTGACCTAGGATGATAAGCCTCTAAAATTGATTTTAATCTTTTAGAGTTTACAGAAGTGTATTTTTGGGTTGAAGACAAAGAACTATGACCAAGTAACTCTTGAATTGATCTTAGGTCAACCATATTTTCAAGTAAAGTTGTTGCAAATGTATGCCTTAAAGAATGGGGTGATGTGTTTTCTGGAAGTAATAATTTTTTTCTTAAATTTCTTATTAATTTTTGGATAATTGATGCTTGTAGCTTTTTCCCTTTTTCTCCTAAAAAAATGTAACTATCTGGATAAGCAGAAAAAGGTCTTTCATCAATCATAGATTTTATATAATCAAAAATAAACTTTTGAATAGGAATTAATCTCATTTTTCCGCCCTTACCAACAATCTGTAAATCTGGATTATTAAAATCTTTAACCTTAAGATTTAAAATTTCTCCAATTCTAAGTCCATATCCCCACATTAAAAAGATTATAGATAAATTTCTCTTGGATACCCATTCCTTGGTTTCTAAATTTAATTCTCTTAGCATCCTAAGAATTTGATTTTCTGAAATTGGTCTTGGTAAAGCATTTTCAAACTTAGGTCCTTTTTTCTTCATAATATTTGAAATTTTAATCTCTTTTTTTTTAAAAAGAAAATTTATAAAACTCTTTATAGAAGATAAAGATCTTGCATTTGATCTGTGAGAATTTTGTTTTTCTAATCTGTAAGAAAACCATGATGTTATTTCATCATCTTCTAAATTAATTAAATCTTCTAGTGTTATATCCTTATTAAAGTGTTCACTTAAAAAATCTAAAAATAGTCTCAAATCAATTTTGTAAGAATCAATAGTATTTATGCTAAGTCTTTTTTCTGACGCAATCCAGTCTTCCCACTCACTTATATAGTTTTTAAGATTTGTTTGCATTAGACTAAATCAATTAGTTTTTTTTCAATTACTTTTGATAAATAAAAAATTAAATCAAAAGCTTTATTACTCAAAAAGTGATTGTCTTTACTTCCATAAACTAAAAGCATTGGAGAATTTAAAATTTCTATATCCAATGAAAATATTGCATTGGAGTATATCTTAGAATCAAAATCACTAAATAAATTTAGGTTTTCATCAACTGCATCTAATATGAGGTATTTGTTACAATCAAATACTTGGCTAATTATTTTTTCTTCTTTAAAAATTAGGTTAAATTTTTGGGTAAAATTTTTATCACAAGATATTATATTAATCACTTCTAAATCAAAAATTCCTGGGCATTCATAACAAAGAAAATTTAAAAATTTTTTTAACTCTTCAGTTTTTAGAATTTTGAGAGAACATTCTAAGACTTTTTTTTGAGTAAAAAAATTGTATTTTGCGTTATCAATAATACTCTTTTGTTTTATTTTCAAACTTTGAATTATCCAGTCTTTATAAGAAATAATCTTCGTTTGTTTCTTATGGATTTTTTCAGATGGAAAACTTAATTTATTTAGCAACTGAGAATTATTTATGAAAAAATCTGGATTTTCTAAAAGAAATTTTTCTACATTTTTTTCACTCAATTTCTTTTTGATCATACCTTTTATAATATGAGATTGCAAAAATTACACAATGTTTCAGAGAAAAAAAAATTAATGTATAATTCTTAAATGATACTAGAAATTTTGTTACCAATTTCAACTGATAAAAGATTCTTCTATAAGTTAAATGAAAAAGTTATAAATCCTAAAGTAGGAAACATTGTAAAAGTAGAATTTAGAAAAAAAATGTTAGTAGGTGTTGTTTGGAAAATAGTCCAAAAAGTAAATTTCAGCAAACCAATTAAAGAAATAGAAGAATTTTATGAAGACTTTTTACTTCCAACCGAGACTATAAAAAGTATTAAGTTTCTTTCGGAATATACATGCAATAAAGAATCTAATATTTTGAAATTTTTTTTATCTGGATTGCCTATATTTTCAAAAAATCTTTGCTCAAAAAAAATTGAAAATTCTGATTCTTTTAAAAAACCAGAATTAGAACTTACTATAGAACAAAAAAAAGCTATCCAAGAATTATATTCTTTAGATAATAAAAAATTTGATGTTTTGATTTTGGATGGGATCACAGGATCTGGAAAAACCAGAGTTTACATGCATAAGGTAATTCAATCTATTAAGGATGGTTTTCAATGTCTTGTATTAGTACCCGAAATTATACTTACAGAGCAATGGGTAAAAGAAATTGAAATAGATTTTGGAATTAAAGCTTTAA
>PALU01000028.1 GCA_002706585.1 Rickettsiales bacterium | reverse complement strand
AGAGAGTTTTCTGGTTTAGGTTCAGCTGGCGTTAGAGGAATTAGATTAGCGAAAGACGATAAAGTTGTATCTATTTGTAGTCTTCTTCATAATAAAATTTCTATTGATATAAGAGAGTCTTATTTAAAAGCAAAAAATGAGGCCAAAAAAGATTCTTCAAAAATGAATAAGAAATTTCAAGAATTAGTAGATAGAGAAGAATATCTTTTATCTATTACAGAAAATGGTTACGGCAAATTAAGCTCTGCATACGAATACAGAATTACTAACAGAGGAGGTTCAGGTGTCACAAATATTACTATTACTCCAAAAAATGGAAAAGTTGTCCAATCTTTAAAGGTCAATTTAGATGATAATATAGCTTTAATTTCTGACTCTGGTAAATTATTAAGATGTAATGTTGGAGAAAATATTCGAGTAGTTGGGAGAGTATCTCAGGGAGTATCTGTCTTCAAAGTAGATAATAAAGAAAAGATTGTTTCTGTTGCAAGGTTAGAAGATTGAAATGAGTAAAATTGGAATTTATCCAGGTTCTTTTGATCCAATTACTTTTGGTCATCTTGATATAATTCAAAGAAGTTTAAATGTAGTCGATACTCTTATTGTTGCAGTTTCTGATAATAAATCCAAAAACCATTTTATTAATATTGATGAACGAATAAATCTTATTGAAGCTTCAATTAAAAATCTTCCATCAGAAGATCAAAAAAAAATTGCAATCGAAAAATTTGATAATCTTTTAGTACATTATGTTAAAGCTAAGAAAGCATCTGTTATTATTCGAGGTTTAAGAGCTGTCTCAGATTTTGAATATGAGTTTTTAATGACAGGCATGAACAGATCTATTGATAATGACATTGAGACTATATTTTTAATGTCTTCTGAAAAGTACCACTTCATTTCTTCTCGTTTCATTAAAGAGATACACAGTCTAGGTGGGGATATATCTAAAAGTGTCCCAAAACCAGTTCTTGATTTCTTCTCAAAAATTTGAAATGTTCACATTTTCTACTCGGGCCCATAGCTCAGCCGGTAGAGCACCTGACTTTTAATCAGGGTGTCGCAGGTTCGAATCCTGCTGGGCTCACCATTAATTCGGTGAGATTCATTAGAAAAACATATCCTTTTCAACGAACCTAGTTCATCTCAAAACTAGAGAAGGTGAACTGAAATAGCTTGAAGTATATTTATTTGGGTGAACCACAGGTGAACCAGAATAAAGCTATTAAATTTATTAAAAATACATAAATTACAAATGTTTATTTATTTAGATAATTCTATCTATAAAAGTAAATATATTTAATCAATTTAGAGTATTTGTTATGTCTATAAGTTTGATCAAAAATAAGGGCTTAATTTATCTTTTAATATTCTTATTTTTCAATTTTTTTTCTTTTAATATTAAAGCAGCTGAAACAACAAGAATAACTCAATATGATGCTAATAAGGGCACAGGAGAACAAGAAGTAATCTATATTAGAGGTGTAACCTTCAACACTGATGGTAGCAAAATGTTTGTAACTGGAGGAGCCGTAGGTCAGTATAGCCTAACAACAAATTTTGATATATCAAATGTTACTTTTATAAGTTCCCTACCTGATAATGTAGCTATAGCTGCTCCTAACGATATTCGATTTAGTAGTAATGGTTTAAAAATGTATCTTGCACCGTTAGGTACTAATGCTTTAACAGAATATACTTTAAGTACAGCTTTTGACCCTACATCGCAAACTTCTACGAAAGGTTTTACCTTAACTAATTCTAGTGGTACGAGTGGTTTAGCATTCAATAGTGATGGTACATCAATGTTTGTTACTGATGCTGCAAACAAGCAGATCGATGAATACACATTGGATGCAGGTGGATTTGATCTATCATCAGGAGCAACTTATCGAAGAAGTCTCGACATTAGTGCAAACACAAACGCCAGTGCTGGTCCAAAATCATTGATATTTTCAACAGATGGAAAGACAATGTTTGTTTTAGATAACAAAAATAAAGCCGTAGATGAATACTTTTTAACAACAGGGTTTGACCTTACTACCGCTACATTTATCGAAACAACTGGTGCACTTGCAAATCTTCATGACTCAGCTAATAGTATTGCACTTGATGATGATGGATCACATATGTTTATTTCTCAAAATCATCAGCATCTCATACAGTCATACAGTTTAGGAGCAAACAATAATTTATCAACTCCGGTTATTAGTACTTTCTCACCGGCAGATAATGCAACAGGTATTGAACTTGATGCTAATATAGTTCTAACGTTTGATGAAATTGTTGATGTTGAAAGTGGAAATATAAAAATTTTTAAATCTGATGGCACTGAAGTTACATCAATTGATGTCACAGATAGTCAAGTTACAGGAACTGGAACTGCACAAATTACTATAAACCCAACATCAGATTTGGAAGAGAATACACAATATTACATTACAATTGACTCTGGAGCTTTTAATGATGTCAGAGATGCTGCATATACTGGTATAAGCGATGCAACGACACTAAATTTTACAACAACAAATTCAGCCCCAACCTTAGTTTCAACGGTACCAGCCGATGATACAACGGATGTTGAAATAGATGCTAATATAGTTCTAAATTTTAGTGAAAGCGTTAATGCCGATGATGGTGATATAGTAATTTATAAAACATCTGGTGGTACTGAGGTTGAAACAATTGCTTCTACAGCGAGTAATGTTACGGGAAGTGGAACATCACAAATAACTATTAATCCATCTGCTGATTTTGAATATGGCGTTGAATATTATGTCTTAATTGACTCTGGAGCTTTTGATGATGATAATGATGAAGATTATACGGGTATAACGTCAACCACGGCGCTTAGTTTTACCGTTAATAATAGGGTAGATCCAACAACTATTAAAGATGTTGTAGGCTCAATTGATGCTCAAAGTGAATTAGCAAAAAACTATATTCGTCAGTCAATCGATACTGTCTCTAATCGCTTGCGATATTTAAGAGAAAATAAATTAAGTAATACTTTATCAAAACATGATTTACCAATACATATAGATATAGGTGATACAGTTCTCACTTCTTTAGTAAATGATGGGTTATCAGTGAATGATAGTTTATCCAAAAATACCAATTCTATAATGCCAGATAGTTGGTCCGCTTGGTCAGCAGGATCAATATACGTATCAAAAATTGGCGATAGTTTAACTTCATCATCACAAGAAACTGAAGGTCAAGCTTTTGCATTAGGATTTGATAAAAAATTTAGTGATAGTGATTTTCTTGGTTTTGCTATTCAGTACGATCAAAGTGATACGGATATTGGGACAAATGGAACAAGAATTGATAGTGAAAATATAAATTTTTCTGTTTATCAAACAAAACCATCTAGTGATAACAAATTTATAGAAACGTTCTTGGGCTTTGGTTTAATAGAAAGTGATCTAAAAAGAGTTCATAATTCTAACACATTAACCGGCTCTATAGATGGAACACAAATATTTGGATCAATTAATTACGGTAAAACGTTTTATAAAGGTGATTTTAATATAACACCAGTTGGACGTCTTGATTTGGGCTATATTGTACTTGATGACTATGCTGAGACTGGAATAGATGCTTTATATTATGCGAGCCAAAGAATTGAAAGTGGTTTGGCATCATTTGGATTTGAATTCAGTGACAATATTCAACTAAATGAAAATAAATTCCAACCATTTGGATCACTTACCTATATGAATGATTTCAGTAATTCATCTGATGCAAAAATAAATTATGTAGCAGATACCTCAACAATCTATACTTATACGCAACAAGCAAATTCAAAACATTTGATAAGCTCTTTAATTGGATTGACATATACTGCTGGAGATTTTTTAAATATTAATTCCAGTTATAAAAATACCCAAGGCAATAGCGGTAAAACTAGCGAAGCCATGAACTTTGCTATTAACTTTACATCAAATCGTAAGACTCAATATATGTTGTCATTAGCTGGTAATGAAAATATTGAGGCTAAACTTGGTATATCTAAAAATATACAGGGTATTGATTTAGGATTTAATGCTAATCAAACTTTTAGTGATAATCCAAATCAAAAAGCAGAATTAGTGCTCACATACAGTTTTTAAGAATNCTAATTAAGTTTATCTTTACGGTAATATGATCGTATTTTATCAAAAAACAGAACTTAGTTCTGGTTCACCCAATTTACTTTGAATAGTTATAAAAATGACTATTGTATATTTAGAGAGATGAACCACAGGTGAACCAAACAATGAAGTTAAAAAATTTTATTTGTTATCAAGGTGTTTTGCTTGGGGAATGTATGACTTTTAATCAGGGTGTCGCAGGTTCGAATCCTGCTGGGCTCACCACTTTTAATAAGAAAGTGTTGAAAAATTTACAAAAAGTATTGAGATCTTTCCCCTAANAGGGTAACTGTTCTAAACAAAAGTGGACTGAAATAGATCAATGTCGCTTTATGAAGGTGGATAGAATAAAATTATAAAACACTTGAAAACCGAAGTTTTAGAATCGTTCTTCATACAAAAATCTATTCTTTAACTTTAAATTTTAACATATGCTTAAGTAATTTTAGTTTTTTAATTACGGAGTATCTAAATTACCTTTAATAAAATGAAAAATAATAAATTTATTAATTTAATTATAATTATAATTTCACTTATTTCATGTATATTTGTTTTTGAATTTTTATTAGGTATATATTACGATAAAAAATATTCATCTTTGAGTTTAGATAAGCTAGATGAAATATCTAAAATAGCGCCATACAATCACCATATAAGAGAATTTGATCTTAATAGAATAAATAAAGACCAAATGTATTACAATTATTATAAGACTGATTTTAAAAATGGAAAAAAAATAGGTCTATTTGGAGACTCTTGGATGGATTATATTGCTGCAAAAGATCTTGTTTATAATAAAATTAAAGACAATATCATTATTTCAGAGTATATAAATGCAGGTACAACAAGCTTTGCTCCGTCATTAATTGAAATTCAATTCAAGGATATTATTTCAGAAAAAAAAATTTTTTTTGATTTAGTTGTTGTTTATATAGATCAAACAGATTTTATGGATGAAGTTTGTGATTATAACAAAAGAAGGATAGTAGATGATAAGGGTGAACTACTAGCTGTTTTAAAACCAACCACTTTTTTAAATGATCGTTGGAGCAATACTAATGATCTTGCAAAAAGTATAACTGGTTACAATATATTTAGGTTGATTAATAGTAGTCTGTATAGATATTATTATAAAAAAACAATATCCAAAAATAGATGTACATGGGAAGAAATTAGTAAATTTATGTATGATAAAAACTTAGATGATGAATTTTTTAAAATATTTGAAACTAATACACTTTCTTTAATAAAAACATTAGAAAAATATAGTAATAATATAATTTTCTTAACTCATAAACACAGTAAACATTTTAGCGGAGAATACAAAAATGATGTTTATAATAATCTTAACCAAATTGTGAATAACTATAGAAATACTAATCTTATAGAAGTAATAGATCTTTCTGAGGAAATACAAAATGCACATTTTAAAGAAATCTTTGAGCCTAATGATCCAGCGTCACATCCAAATAAAAATTACTATGTAGAAATCTCCTCTAAAATTTCCAATATAATCTATAGAATTTTAAATTAATGAAAAAAAAAGATCTCAGATATCCAACAGATAAAAAATTTGGTTTCTTTTTCACATTAATTTTTTTTTTATTATTTTTATTTCTTTACTTTAAAGATCAAATATTTATTGGATATATTTTTTTAACATTATCTTTTTTATTTATATCATGTTCAATTTTAAAGCCTAAATTATTACATCCTTTGAATAAATTTTGGATGAATTTAGGTTTTATATTAGGTAAGGTTATTAATCCCATAATTTTAGGAATAATGTATTATATAATTTTAACTCCATTTGCTTTAATACTAAAATTATTTGGCAGAGATGAACTTGATCTTAAAAAAAAGAATTTAAGATCTTATTGGAAAAAAAATATAACAGGAATTGACAAAAAATTTAAGAATCAATTTTAATTTGAAAAATGGAAATACTTAAAGAATTTATAATTTTTTTAAAGAATAGAAATAAACTTTTCTTACTTCCTTTACTAAGTGTGATTATAATTTTAGGTGGATTACTAGTTATTGTTGAGGGTACTGTAGTAGCTCCATTCATATATACCTTATTTTAGTTTTAAATTATGTTCATTCTTGGTATTTCTGCCTTTTACCATGATAGTGCCGCATGCTTAATAAAAGATGGTGAGATAATTGCCGCTACGCAAGAGGAAAGATTTACAAGAATAAAAAATGACTCTTCTTTTCCTATTAATTCAATATTGTACTGTATAAATGAGGCAAAAATTGACTATAAAGATTTAAACCATGTTGTTTTTTATGAAAAACCATTTCTAAAATTTGAGAGAATAATTGAAACACATCTCTCATTTGCTGGTAAAGGCTTTAAAAACTTTAAGGCATCAATGCCTTTGTGGATCAAGAATAAACTTTTTCAAAAAAAAATTATCATAGATGAATTAAATAAAAACTTAGGAAATAAAATTAATTGGAAAAATATAATTTTATTTTCTGATCATCATCTTTCTCATGCTTCAAGTGCATTTTTTCCCTCTCCATTTGAAAAGGCTGCAATATTAATTCTAGATGGAGTTGGTGAATGGTCCACATCTTCAATATACATTGGAAATGGAAACGATTTAGAATTAATTAAACAAATAAATTTCCCAAACTCACTTGGTTTATTATATTCAGCTTTTACTTATTATATTGGATTTAAAGTAAACTCTGGTGAATATAAATTAATGGGTTTAGCTCCTTATGGAAAACCAAAATATTCTGACATTATCAAAAAAGAATTAATTACTATTTCTGATGATGGTTCATTTAAAATTAACTTAAATTACTTTGATTTTCCAACAGGACTAAAAATGATAAGTAAAAAATTTGAGAAGTTGTTTAGTTTGTCAACAAGAAAACCTGAAAGTGAAATAACTCAAAANCATATGGATTTAGCCGCATCTATTCAAGCTGTAACTGAAGAGATTATTATTAAAATAGCAAAAAATATTATTGAAGAAACTGGTCAAGAATATTTATGTTTAGCAGGAGGTGTAGCTCTCAATTGTGTAGCTAATGGAAAACTAAATGATAAAAATTTATTTAAAGATATTTGGGTACAGCCTGCTGCAGGTGATGCCGGAGGATCATTAGGAGCAGCTTTAGCTATTTGGTATTTAAAATATAAGAATAAGAGAAGTGTCAATAAAAAACCTGACTCAATGAAAGGTACTTATTTAGGCCCAAGATATGATAATGATCACATTGAGTCTATATTGTTAAAACTTGGGGCTAATTATAAAAAGGTTGAAGATAAGAAATTAAATTCAATATTAGTTGAAAATATTATTGATCAAAAATCAGTAGGATTTATGCAAGGTCGTATGGAGTTTGGACCACGTGCACTTGGATCAAGAAGTATAATAGCAGACCCTAGATCATCAGATATGCAAAAAAAATTAAATTTAAAAATTAAATTTCGTGAGAGTTTTCGTCCTTTTGCACCGAGTGTTTTGAAAGAAGAGGCTGATAAATGGTTTTTTTCAAAAAAGGATAATCCATACATGCTATTTNTATCAAAAATTAAAGATGAAAAAAAAATAAAGATATTAAATGATAATAGTATTGGTTTTGAAAAATTGAATTTTGACAGATCGCTCGTTCCTGCTGTAACCCATGTAGATTACACCTCAAGAGTTCAAATAGTCGATAAAAAGATAAATGAAAAATTTTATAATTTACTATTTGAATTTTTTAAAAAAACTGGATGTCCAATTTTGGTTAATACTTCATTTAATGTAAGAGGTGAGCCAATTGTATGCACTCCTGAAGATGCATATAATTGTTTTATGAACACTAATTTAGATATTTTGGTTGTAGAAAATTTTATACTTTTTAAAAATGATCAAAATAACAAAAAAATAGATCATAAAAGAAATTTTGAATTAGATTAATTTGTTTAATTTTTTAGATTTTATAAAGATTAATCAAATACCAATTAAGACTTGGAGCTCTAATAATCCACTAAATTTTAAACCTAAAATTCAAACTTTATTTTTTTTATCAATAGGTCTTTTCTGTTTTGGTTTAGGTGAGGCTTTAATTTTAATTTCTTCCACTGGAAACTCCCCATGGCTTGTCTTATCGGAAGGGCTATCTATCAGAACAGGTCTTACAGTTGGAAATGCAACATTTTTAATTAGTTTAATTGTTTTATTTCTGTGGATATTTCTCAAACAAAAACCTGGCATTGGCACTTTTTTAAATGTCCTTATCATTGCTACAGTAATAGATTTGACTTCTTTCTACTTTGACCCACCAAGCTCGATCTATTCTAAATATTTATTAACTATTTTTTCAGTTCTTTTAGTAGGACTTGGAAGTGGAATTTATTTAATTGCTAATTTAGGCCCTGGTCCTAGAGATGGCTTAATGACAGGTCTTACAAGAATGACTGGTTATCCAATTTCTTTTATTCGTGCATTTATTGAAATTACGGTGGTAATTATAGGTTGGTATCTTGGCGGAACTGTTGGTCTTGGCACACTAATATTTGCTTTTGGTATTGGCCCTGCAGTAGCATTAGGGCTATCAATAGTAAAAAAATTTTAACAAAAATTTATTCGTTATTAATTATTCTTAACTCTTTAGGAAAGCTAGTTAATACTCTTGGTTGATTATTAGTTATCAAAACATCATCTTCAATTCTTATTCCAAATTTTTCTGGAATATATAAACCTGGTTCGACAGTTATAACCATTCCTTCCTCTAACGATGCTTTATTTCCTCTAACAATATATGGATCTTCGTGAACATCTAAGCCAAGTCCATGACCAGTTTTATGAACTATAAACTCCTTATAATCACTATTTTCTAAAATTAATGTGGTTTCATTATCCACATCATGCATAGTATTAGGTAACTTTGATTCTTGAATTCCTATTTCATTAGCTTGTCTGACTGTCTCATATGCTTTTCTCTGGTATTCGTCTGTTTCAATCATAAAAAAAGTTCTCGTAATATCTGCTTTATAGCCTTTAACTGCAGCTCCAAAGTCAAATAAAAGAGTATCACCATGTTTAACTATATTTTGATTAGAGGAGTGCCCATGCGGAATAGCAGAGTTTTTTCCTGTAAGAACTATGGGATCAAATGATAAACACTCAGCACCATTTTTATATAACTCTTGTATTAGAAATTGTTTTATTTGTAATTCCTGCATTCCAATTTTTACGTAGTTCAAAGTATTTTCTAATGATTTTTCTGAAATTTTAATAGCTTCTAATAAAACATTAATTTCATATTCTTCTTTATTAATTCGAATTGAAGATATCTCTTTATGAGAGTTAATAATTTCAATTTCTTTAAAATTCTCTTTAAAGGCTTGTATCTCAAAAAATCTAATTAATTGTCCTTCAACTCCAATATTTTTGATATTGCCCAAAATTTTACTTGCTTCTTTAAAGGCTTGATTAAATCCCTCTTTGTCATGCCAACTAATTACATTTGCATTAAGTTTTAATAGATTAAAACTATCCACTTCTAGACTAGGAAGAATAGCTATATTTTTATCTTTAGTTATTATCAGCACTGTAGGTCTTTCCATTAAAGGAAAACTACCTTCAGTTAAATATTTAAAATTTGAACCTGGAATTAGTGCAATGGCATCTAGATTGTTACTCTCAAGAATTTTATAAATTTTTTGAAATCGGGTATTCATATACATACTTTATTAGATGCAATTTAATTAATATTGTTTTTAAAGACCAGCGCTTATCTTTATTTTAGATTGATTGAAAATCCACCTTATAAGGGGTATTCTAGCTGCTTTATTCTGGGAGGAAAAAAACATGAAAAACAAACTTTCTATTGTTTTGTCATTGTTTCTAGTAGGTTTTGCTTCACCATTATTGGCTAACACAATTAAGTGGTCTATGCCTGGTGACTCATTGACTTTAGATCCACATGCGCAAAACGAAGGTCCAACTCATATGGTTTCTAGACAAGTATATGAGGGACTTGTAACGCACGATATTAATATGAATATCGTCCCACAATTAGCTACTTCATGGGAAGCAGTCGACCCTGAGACTTGGGTGTTCAATCTTCGTGATGGTGTTAAGTTTCATGATGGTTCAGATTTAACAGCTGCAGATGTAGCATTTAGTATTAATAGAGCTAAAACAGCTCCTTCAGATATGGTCGACTTAATTAAGAGCATTACTTCTGCAACAGCTCTAGATGATTTAACTGTTCAAATCAAGACTGAAGGACCAAACCCTATTTTATTAAACCAATTAGTTCAAATTTTTGTAATGTCAGAGTCTTGGTCTAAGGAAATGGGTTGTGAGCTTTCATATAACTGGGACGCAGGAGAAACATCTAAGTGTGCTTCCGCTGCTAATGGCACAGGTCCATTTGCAATAACTTTTAGAGAGCAAGATGTAAGAACTGTGTTTGAGAGAAATCAAAATTGGTGGGGCGATCAAAATCAATTTAATATTGATAAGATTGAATTACTACCTATCAAAAATGATGCTACAAGAATTGCTGCTCTTTTATCAGGAGAAATTGATTATACCAATGTTGTTCCTGTTCAAGACTTAGATCGAATTGCAGCTTCTGCTGATCATCAAATTAGTCAAGTAGCTCAAAATAGAACAATNTTTTTTGGTCTAGATCAAGGTTCTGCTGAACTAAGNTCNTCTAACATCAAAGNTAAAAATCCTTTNGCAGACAAGAGAGTTCGTCAAGCTATGTATCAAGCCCTNGATATGGATGCTATAAAAGANAAAGTAATGAGAGGCCANAGTTTTCCAGCGGGTATCATTACAGCACCAGGTGTAAATGGTTATACAAAAGCACATGATGCACGTCTTCCGTATGACCCTAATGCTGCTAAACAATTGTTAGCTGATGCAGGATATCCAGATGGATTTGAGGTTACTCTTGATTGTCCAAACGATAGATACATTAATGACGAAGCTATTTGTGTAGCGGCTATTGGTATGTTAGCTAAAATTGGAATTGATGTTAGTTTAGACGCCAAAACTAAAAGTATTCACTTCAAGGAAGTAAAAGAAGGTGATGCTGACGGAAATCCTAGTGATATGTACATGCTAGGTTGGGGTGTTCCTACCTATGATAGTCACTATGTATTCTCTTTCTTATTAGAGAGCTCTGGTAGCTGGAATAAAATCAACTTTAAAAATGATCGATTAGATGAAATTACAGCCGCTATTGGTGTCGAGACTAATATTGACACAAGAAATCAATTAATAGCTGAAGGTTGGGATATCATTCAAGATAATATTCCATATCTACCATTGCACCATCAAGTAGTGAACCAAGCATCAAAGAGTAATGTTGATATTCATGCAAGAATTAACAACGAACCACTCTTTTATTTTGCTAACGTAAACTAATATCTTAATTTAACTCTGGCCAGTAATCGCTGGCCAGAGAATTATTATGCTCAATTACTTCCTCAAAAGATTATTTCAAGCTTCTTTGGTTATGTTNATTGTGGCTTTTGTTTCTTTTTCTTTATTCAATTTTGTGGGAGATCCAGTCAATAATATGGTTGGACAAGAAGCTTCTGATGAAAGACGTGAAGAAATCAGAGAAAAACTAGGAATTAACGATCCTATATATATTCAATTTTATAATTTTGTGGAAAATATCGTTCAAGGAAATTTTGGAATTTCTTATCAACTTAAAAGACCTGTGTCAGATTTAATTTCTGAGCGAATGCCAGCAACATTAGAATTAGTTTTTGTATCTGCTCTNTTGGCTATTTCAGTAGGNGTATTATTAGGAGTTTATACAGGTATTCATCGAGATAGTTTTTTATCAAAAATAATTTTAGTTGTTTCATTGGCTGGTGTCTCTCTTCCAACATTTATTATAGGCATAATGTTGATTTATTTGTTTTCAGTAATCCTAGGCGTATTACCTTCCTTTGGTAGGGGCCAAATTATTGATTTAGGATTTTGGACCACGGGTTTTCTTACAATTTCTGGATTAAAAGCATTAATTCTTCCATCAGTTACATTAAGCCTTTTTCAAATGACGTATGTTATTAGNCTTGTTCGTGCCGAAATGATGGAAATTTTACAAACGGATTACATTAAATTTGCAAAAGCCAGAGGAATTTCTGAGAAAATTATTAATTACCGCTANGCTCTTAAAAATGGATTAATTCCTGTTATCACAATTACAGGTATNAATATTGGAACACTTATAGCATTTTCTATTATTACAGAAACTGTATTTCAATGGCCTGGAATGGGGTCTTTGTTTATTAATGCAGTCTATTTTGTNGATATTCCAATCATGTCCGCNTACATGATTATGGTCGCCTTCATCTTTGTGATGATCAATTTCATNGTGGATATAACTTATTATTTTATCGANCCTCGCATACGTCTAAAAGAGGAAAAAGAATAGATCATGAAAATTTATCAAAAANTTTACGATACAGATATTGGATATAGTTTTTTTAATTCTAAAGTAGCCATTGTTTCATTTGTGATATTTTTATTAATAGCTTTTTGTTCTTTTTTTGCAGAANTCGTATCACCTTACAATCCNTTNGATCCTATNAATATTTCCTTGATGGATGCATTTATCCCNCCTGTTTGGTCAGAAGGAGGAGATATAAGATTTATTTTAGGAACGGANCAACAAGGACGAGATATGCTNTCTACTATNATTTATGGTTCNAGAATTTCTTTAATCGTTGGTTTTGCTTCTATTATTTTTGCTATGGTGCTGGGTGTTTTTTTAGGAGTAACCTCAGGGTATCTTGGAGGTAAATACGAGATAATTGTTATGAGATTAACTGATGTCCAATTAACAATTCCGAGTATATTAATGGCTTTATTAGTAGATGGAATAGCTAGAGCAATTATTTCAAAATCAATGCATGATGAAATGGCTATTTATGTTTTAATATTTGCCATTGGTATTTCTGAGTGGCCACAATTTGCTCGCGTAACTAGAGCTTCAACTTTAGTTGAAAAAAATAAAGAGTATGTTGCAGCCTCAAAAATTATTGGTTTATCAGGTATCTACATTATGTTTAAGCATATTTTGCCAAACATTTTACGTCCTGTATTAGTCATCGCAACGATAGGTTTAGCTCTTGCAATTATAGCTGAGTCTACCTTGAGCTTTTTAGGAGTAGGAGTTCCTCCAACAACTCCTTCCCTTGGAACTCTAATTCGATTTGGTAATAACTTCTTATTTTCAGGAGAATGGTGGATTACATTTTTTCCAGCAATCTTTCTTGTTGTTTTAGCCCTTTCTATCAACTTGTTAGGAGATTGGATGCGNGACGCATTAAATCCAAAATTAAAAAAACGATGAGTTTTCTAAAAATACAAAANTTAGATATTTCNTATAAAACGAGAAAAGAGACTATTATTGCTAGTCAAAATGTNAGTTTTACCTTGGAAAAAGGTGAAATTTTNGGTGTTGTTGGGGAGTCTGGTTCTGGTAAATCNACAATTGCTAATNCCATAATNAATCAAATCGATCCTCCAGGAGAAATTACACAGGGTTCCATACAATTAGAGGATGCTGAACTTTGTAATAATGAAAAATTAATACAAACATTTAGAGGAAAAAAGATTGGTTTTATATTTCAAGATCCCCAAACTTCTCTCAATCCTTTATTTACAATTAAAGAGCAATTAGTTGAGACTATCCAAGCACACTTAAAGTTAAGTGATCATGATGCAACTCAAAGAGTAATTCAATTATTAAAAGAGGTAGGTATTTATGATGCAGAAAAACGTATTAATGATTATCCACACCAATTTAGTGGAGGAATGAGACAAAGAGTGGTGATTGCTTTATCGATATGCTGTGAACCAGATTTATTAATTGCCGATGAGCCAACTACAGCTTTAGATGTCAGTATTCAAGCTCAAATATTAAAACTTATTAAAGAATTAACTATAAAAAGAAATCTTGCTGTAATTATTATTACTCATGATATGGGTGTAATCGCTGAGATAACCAATAAAGTTGCAATTATGAGATATGGAGTCATTGTTGAACAAGGTTTAACTAAGGATGTTTTAACCAATCCGCAATCATCAGAAGGAAAAAGTCTGATCATTTCAGTTCCTCCTACAAATAAAAAGATTGATCGATTTACTTTACTAAGTCCTGAAGGAAAAGAAATCACATCAAATTCAGATAGCCTGACAAAAAATATTATAAAAACTTGGGGTATAAGAGAAACTAGTAATAAAAAAATTTTAAATTTTCAAAATGTTTCTAAAGTTTTTGATGATGGATCTTTACTAAAAAAACAAGATACCAAAGATATGGTGAAGGCTTTAAATGATGTTGCTTTTGATGTATTTGAGGGTGAAACTCTTGGACTAGTAGGGGAGTCGGGTTCAGGTAAATCTACAATAGCTAAAATTATTACAGGCCTGATAAAACCATCATCTGGATTAATATCTTATTACAATGATCAACTCTATAACAATCGAAATATATATCAGTCTAAATATAGCAGGGGTCAAATTCAAATGATTTTCCAAGATCCTTATTCTTCCCTCAATCCAAGATTTAAAGTGAGAGATATCATAGCTGAACCTCTAAAATTTTACCAAAAAGACCTTACTCAGGAGGATTTACAGTCAAATATCCATGATTTAATTGATATCGCTGGCATGTCCCGACAGTCTTTAGATCGCTATCCCCATGAGTTCTCTGGTGGGCAAAGACAAAGAATATCAATAGCCCGAGCTCTTGCTACGAGGCCTAGGTTGTTAATTTGTGACGAACCTACTTCAGCATTGGATGTTAGCATTCAAGCCCAAATTCTTAATCTATTAAAAGATATTCAAGATGAATTGCATTTAACAATGCTTTTCATTTCACATGATTTACCAGTAATACGACAGATGTGTAATCGTATTGTTGTTTTAAAAGACGGCAATGTTTGTGAAATCAACGACTCAGAAAGTTTATTCAATCAGCCTCAACATTCATATACAAAACAGTTAATTGATTTAATGCCAAAAATAGAGTCACTTGTTTAATTGATGAAAACAGCATTAGTATTTGGATCATCGGGTCTAGTAGGGGAGCAATTAGTTCAACAACTCATACAAAATAATTCTTTTCAAAAAATTAAATTATTTGTTCGAAAAAAACCTAATATACAAAATCCCAAGATTGAAATTATAGAAACAAAATTTGATAATTTAGAAATTTTGTCTCCAGAAATAAAAGGAGATAGTTGTTTTTTTTGTATAGGCACTACAAAAAAAAATTCACCTGATAAAACAGAATATCAAAGAGTAGAGTTAGATCTTCCAAAAAAAATTGCTAATTTGGCTAAACATAACAAAATTCAATCCTTTATTTTTATCTCTTCTGGTTATGCAAATTCTAAAAGTTCAGGTGACTACCTAAGATTCAAAGGATTAGTTGAGGAAGAACTAATATCTCTAAA
>PALU01000027.1 GCA_002706585.1 Rickettsiales bacterium | reverse complement strand
AAACTTATCTCTTAGACTAAAATATTGAAATAAGTTTACCTTAAAACTTGCAAGGATATTTGTTCAAAATTCTTTTGTTTTCTTTTTTGTGATAAATCAATTTCTTTTTCAAATTTTTCTTTTATTTCTTTTGCTTCTCTAAATGCATCATCCTTCATTCTTTTTATCTTATCAGCAGTATCCTTTTGCTTTTTTAAATGTTCTTTATAAATAATTTCAGCATCTTTCTTTAATTGTTTTGCATCTTGTATAGATTTCCTCAGCTCAACAACTTTGTTGTCGAGGCTTTTTGAAAGCTGAATTTTTAATGGATTAAAAACTAAAAGCAAAAAAATAACAAAAGAAATAGCAACCCAAAAAGAAGCATCATTTAATAAATTAATCAACTATCTTCCCCAATTATTTCTTTAAATTCATTTACATTACCTTTAATTTTTTCCTTCATTATAATTTGATATATTTGATCAGACAAAGAAATAGAATACTTTTGAATATTTTTAGTTATGTCAATTTTTGAATCAAAAAAATTTTTACTAAGTTTTACTTTCTTATTTTCAAAACCTTCATTTATTAATTTTATTTTCTCTTCGTATATTTCTTTATTTTGATCAAAAGCTTTTTTTATAGCAACATCAAAATCTTCTTTGGCTTTTTCAAGATCTTGTTCCATTTTTGCAACTATAGTTTCAATCTCATCATTAATTTTTTTTGACTCAGAAATACACTCGTTAATTAATTCTTCTCTTTTAGATCTAATAGATGTGATTTTTGGAAGAAAATAAAAATGAGAAAGTAAAAACAAAATAGAGAAGAAAAAGATCAACCAAAAGATTTGTGACGAATAATACTCAGGGTTAAGTTGTGGCATTCCTCCACTTTCTTCAGCAAAAACATAATTGCTTTGAAATAAGAGAATACTGCAAAACCAAGAAATAATCCTATGATTCATATTTTAAAAAACAAACAATAAAAGTAATGCAATGATTAATGCAAAAAGCGCTAATGCTTCAACTAAAGCAAAACCCAGCATAGTCATTGTAAAGACATGCTCTCGAGCTTCTGGGTTTCTTCCAACTGCATTTATAAATGCAGCAAAAATAGATCCTATACCAATTCCTGAACCAATTACACCTAAAACTGCTATTCCAGCTCCTAATAATTTTGCCGATTCTACATCCATAAAAAACTCCTTATTTATAAAATTAAAAAATTAATGTAAATGTATTGCATCATTTATATATAAACAAGTTAATATTGCAAAAACATAAGCCTGTAAAAAAGCTATTACTATTTCAAGTCCAGTTAATGCAACCAAAAAACTCAACGGCAGAATCCCACCAACAATATAGCTATTTGAAGCGAGTACAAAGACAAAACCACCAATTACCTTAAGTAAAGTATGACCTGCCATCATATTTGCAAATAATCTTACAGAAAGGCTTATGGGTCGAGAAAGGTAAGAAATAACCTCAATAGGAACTAAAAGAATAAGCATTGGTTTTGGAACTCCAGATGGCGCGAAAAAAGATAGAAACTTTAAAATACCATGTTTATAGATTGCAATTATTGTAACCCCAATAAAAATAAAAAAAGAAATTGTGAAAGTTACAATAATATGACTTGTCCATGTAAAACTGTAAGGTAACANACCAAGTAANTTTCCAAGNAATATAAAAAGAAAAAGAGTAAATACAAATGAAAGGTATTTNATTCCATCTTTCCCAACATTATCATTAATCATATTAGCTATAAATTCGTAGGAAATTTCTATAAGTGATTGTCTTTTTGAGGGTATCAATGATATTTTATTTAACCCTAAGATCAAAAACAATGAAATAACAAGTGTTGTAGATAACATTGCTAGTGATGAATTAGTAAAAGAAATATCATACCCCATAACTTCTAACGGAATAATTTTTTTAATTTCAAATTGAGTTAAAGGGCTAGCCAAATTTCTCTCCTATTTTGTAAATGGATTTATTTAAAATTTTTTGCTGATTTTAAAATGTTAAAAAAACCAGCAACTATTCCTAATAACAAAAATATTACAAAAAATATAGGCTTTGTAGAAAAAAATTTATCAACTCCTATTCCTATTAAAATTCCAGCTATAATTGGTGATACAAGATCAAGAGAAATTTTAAACCCAATTGATAAATTGTTATTAAATTTTGGATTTTTTGATGAAGTTTTTTTGGCCTCAATTTTATTAATTTTTTCCTTAAATTCTTTTAATTTTTCTTTTGACATTACACTGCTTCTTTCAAATCAATTTTATCAAAATCTACAGATACTAAATCTGATATCCCTTTCTGAGCCATGGTTACACCATAAACTCTGTCTATAGAAGACATAGTTATTTTATGATGAGTAATAATAAGAAATTTTGTTTTTGTATTATTTTTCAATTCTTTAAGAATCTTACAGAATTTTTCAACATTAACATCATCAAGAGCCGCATCAACTTCATCAAGAATACATAAAGGAGAAGGATTAATTAAGAAAATTGAGAATATTAAAGCAATTGCTGTCAGTGTTTTTTCACCTCCAGACAATAAACTTATGCTTGATAATTTTTTACCAGGTGGGCGGGCTAGTATTTCTAGACCGGTTTGAAGTGGATCGTCAGATTTTATTAATTCAAGTTTTGCCTCACCTCCATCAAATAATTTTTTAAAAAGATCGGAAAAATTCTTATCAACTTGTTCGTATGCTTGAAAAAGTCTATTTCTTCCTTCTAGATTAATCTTATCAATTGCCATTCTTAGCTTCTGAATAGCTTGAACTAAATCATTTTTTTCTAGTTCTAGGTCATCAATAGTTTTACTTAATTCGTTTTCTTCAATTTTTGCCCTTAAATTTACTGGACCCATTTGCTCTCTTTGAAAAATTAATTTTTCAAGATTATTATTAACATCTGTGACATCTAAGTTTTTTTCCTTTTGCATGGCGTCATTTTTTTCTAAATCTTCTGGTTGAGTAGAGGTCTTTCCAAAAATCAAATTTCTTAATTCTTTTTCCTTCGATTTTAAGTTTTCTAAATAACTTTCAATTCTAATTATTTCATTTTTTTGACTCTCTCTAGATCTTTCATATTTATTGAATCTATTTTCACATAATTTTATTTCATTTGCACACTGGATTATTTCATCATGGTTATTCTTTAATTTTATTGATACTTCATTTTTTTTCCCATGAAGATCATTAATTTTTTTTTCGAATTCCTTTGGATAATATTCAAGTTTCTTGTCTTCATCTAAATAACTTATCTCTCTTTTTTTTAGAGTATCAATTTGATTTTGACATTCATTTCTCCTTTTTAAACTTTTTTTAAGGTCATTCTGATTAAAAGTTCTATTGATTTCTTTCTTCATTATTATTTCTTTAATTGAAACTATTTGTTTTCTTTTTTCTTCTATCTTTTTGTCTAAGTTTTCAATATTTTTTTGAACTTGCTCTCTTTCATTTTTTTCTTCAGAACCTTTCTTATTTTCTTCCTCAGTTTTTATTATTTTAATCTCTTTTTGAATCTTATTTTTTTCACTTTCTAGGGAATTTATTTTTTCAACTAATTTATCTTTATTATTCTTTAAAAGTGAAATTTTTTCCCTGGTTTTTGAAATGTCAATTAGCCCGCTATCAAGCTTTTTATATAAATCCTCAGTTTTAATATTTTCTGTTTTTTCAAAATCCAAATTTTTTCTATCAATAAGAATCTTTTCATTTTTTTCTTTTTTGTAGAGATTTAATTCATGTANTATTTTTTTTTCNTCTTCNTTNAGTGATTCAATNCGTNTCANGGAATCAATTATTTTTTTTTGNTGNAGATTNCCNTCAGATATAAAACCATCCCATCTCCATACATTACCTTTTTTGTCTACAAGGCTTTGACCCACTTTTAGATTTTTTTGAATATCTAATGCTTTTGATGAANTTTCAACAAAGCCTATTTGAGATAAAATCAATTCTAGTTCNTTTGGNGCTTTAACATATTTTGATATGGGGTTGTTTATAGGATTTATATCCTTAATATTTTTTTTGACCCATGTTTTTGGTGATTTGATTATTGTAGCATCTAATTCATTCATTAATGCAGCATATACTAAATCCTCATATCCTCTTTCTATTTTCAATAAATTTATAATTGACTCTTTTGAAAGATTCATTTGCCCAGAAATTTCAGTTAAAGTTTTTATCTCTGTAAGACAACTAGTATATTTGTTGGACATTTCTTCAATTTTTTCATTGAGAGTAGATATTGAATTTTTTAATAGACTTTTTTTGTTATTAATTTCTGATATTTTTTTTTTAGACAATAGTATTTCTTTATCTAAATTCTTGTTGTTTTTTTCTATAGTTTCAGAATTTTTTTCTTCTTTATTAATTAGCTGGTCATAATTAAGTTTATTCTTGGAATAATCACTTATTTCTTTAAGAATCTGTTGTTCTTTCTTAATAAGGTTTTCCTTGGCTTCTTTTAAATTATCTGATCTAAATTCTTCACCTAATGTTAACTGAATTTCATTAACAAATTCAGTTTCAAGGTTTTTAATTTCATTTTTTAATTTATTTTCTTCAGCATCGTGTTTGATAAGTGTTTCTTTAAGATCATTAAGTTCATTAGAGTCAGTGAGTTTTCTCTCTAAATCTAAAATATATTTATTAATTTCAACCAATCTTTTAGCTTCAACATTGGTATCATTTCTTATGGTTATTAGAAATCTATTAATTTCATCTTTTTTTGATTTAAAACTATCAAGCTTATTTTGAAGATCATTCNTTTCTGATGTTATTTGATATAAATTATTATTCAACGAATCTTTTGCCGAACTTAGTCTTAAGTTTAAATTTTGAATTTCATGTATTTTTCTTTTTTCTTGATTGGAATCAAAAATTAATTTCTTTAAATTTTCAGAGTACAACGAAATTTTTTGACTTGANTCTTCAATATCTTTAATTTGTGTTTTCCATTCGGTTAATAAAAGTAACGATTGATAAAATTTTATAGATTGTGATAGTTTTTCGTATCTTTCAGCTTGCCTAGATTGTCTTGACAAGCTTCTTTTTTGATCATGTAGATTTTCNAAATTAATATCAATTTTATCTAGATTTAATTCAGTTGATTGAAGTTTAAGTTCTGATTCGTGTCTTCTTGACTGAAGCCCAGATATTCCTGCAGCGTCTTCAAGAATGATTTTTCTTTCAATTGGTTTAAAATTTATGATTTGATCAATATTTCCTTGACTAATTATAGAACTTGATCGAGGTCCACTNCCTGAATCTGAAAATAATGTATTAATATCTTTTACTCTTACGTCCTTGTTGTTTATTTTATAAAAAGATCCTACTCCTCTTTCCAATGTTCTTGATATAAAAACTTTTTTCTCATTAGATAAAATATTTGATATTTGACCTGAAAAATCATCAAGCTCAATTGAAACTTCTGCAAAATTTTTTGCAGGTAAATTAGTTGTTCCATTGAATATCACNTCATCCATTGAACCTGAACGTAAACTTTTTGAGGATGATTCTCCCATTACCCATCTTATAGCCTCAAAAATATTAGATTTTCCGCAACCATTTGGACCAATAATACCGGTTACTCCATCCTCAATGAGCAATTCAGTAGAGTATGCGAAAGATTTGAAACCAGTAATTTTAACTTTTGTGACCGTAAACAATTTTTTAATTTAATAATGATTCAATTTTCAATTTTATTGCATTGTAACTTAAATCTCCTTCATATTTCTTTCCATTAAAGTAAATAGTAGGCGTTGCAGTTATATCGAATTTTTTTGAAGAGTTAAGTCTTTCCTTTAATAGTCCATCTTCTATGGATTTATTTCCAACACAAACTTTAATTTCATCATTTTTTAATCCACCAAGTTTTGCAATTTTTAAAAGAGATTTAAAAGGATCTTGCGTTCGAGTCCAATCTTTTTGTTTATTATAAATAACACTTAAAAAATTAAAGAATTTCTTCCCCCCTGAGCACCTAGCTATTACAGATGCCTTAAGAGCGTACTTATCCAATGGAAAATCTTTGTAGGTAAAAAAAACCTTTCCGTTATCAATAAAATTTTTTTTAATTTCAGGAAATACGTCATTGTGAAATTTAGCACAAGCACCGCAAGTCATTGAAGCAAATTCTACCATCTTGATTGGAGCATCTTTTTTTCCAATTGATTTTTCTTCCAATGCCTCTATTGTGTCAACAATCTTAGATTCACTAGTTTTATCAATAAAAACAAATAAAAAAATTAAAAGAATTAACCTTAAAGAATTTATACCTAACTGCATAATTTAAACCCTATATATCTATCATAATTACTTATTCTTGTAACGATTTTTTAAACTTAATTTCTTCAATTTTAAAGTCTCTGTTAAAGGCATAGATTTTTTTCATAATTAAATTATTAGAATAAGATAATTCAACTAAATTATTTTCATTTGAAACTAATATGAGAACATTTTTATTATTAAACCTCTTTAAACCACAAACATCACATTTTTCTGCAATCCTTTTACCAACTATTTTTTCCCAATGAGTTCTGAGTTCGAGTGCCTGAGAGCCTAGTTTATTTCTAAATGGTTTGAGAATTTTTGGAATAAAGGTTGAAACCTTTTGTGGTGATTTTATATAATTGCTCTTAATCATGGTTAAAGAATATCACATTGAACACACTTTTAAGAGTTGTTGGGAAAAAAAAATTCTTGATTGGTATAAAATCAATAAAAGAGACTTACCTTGGAGAAAAAAAGAAAATCAAAATTTTTATAGGATCTGGATTTCTGAGGTTATGCTTCAGCAAACTGGGGTAAAAACAGTTATTCCTTATTATATTAAATTCTTAAAAAAATGGCCTACCCTTGAATCTTTTTTTAATGCAGAATTAATAGAAATTTTAAAAGTTTGGCAAGGCCTTGGTTATTATCAAAGAGCCAAAAATCTTTATCATGCCAAAGAATTTTTAAAAAAAAAACATCCTTTAAACACACCAGAATCTCTAAAAAAAATACCAGGTATAGGTGATTATATTTCAAGCTCAATATGCGCAATTCTTTATGATAAGCCATGCGCAGTTATTGATTCAAATATAAAAAGAATTATTACTAGGGCCTTTGCTTTAGAAGTTGAAAAAAAAAATTATAATAATGTTTTAAAAAATATAGTTCAAAAATTGACACCATTAAAAAATAACGGAAAATATTGTCAGTCTTTAATGGATTTAGCTAATTTAGTTTGCAAACCAAACGAGCCTAAATGTATTATTTGTCCGATTAATAATTTATGTGCAAAAAAAACAAGTTATAAAAGAAAAGTAAAAGTAAATCTAAAAAAAGTAAAAATTGGAGTTGTTTTTTTTGTTAACTATAAAGATGAACTTTTGGTTGAATGTTCAGAAAAAAAATTATTACAAGGTTTATACAATTATCCTTTTTCAAATTTTGTAGAATTAAATGATTACAGCAATGAAAATAATATTATAAGAAACTTGATTAGCAGATGGTTAAAATCTTTTAAGCTTGAACAATCATATAAAAATATTTCTTTTGTTGAACACGAATTTAGTCATTTTCGTTTGAAACTATCAATAGTTAATATAAAATTAAAAAAACAGATAATTTTAAGAAAATACGAATGGATTACTAAGAATGAGCTTGACTTATTACCAATATCAACCCTTATGACCAAAATTAAAGAAAAAACATTGTGATTCTATTTCTAAGACTTTTTTTGTTTTTTTTCTTGAGTTTTTGTTTTAATTCACTAATTAATGCTCAAGAGAGTGAACATGATAAAGCTATAAGAGCTGTAAATGAAGGAGAAATTTTGCCTTTAGACTTAATAATTGAGAATGTAAATAAAAAATATAATGGAAGAGTATTGTCAGTAAATCTGCAAGATAGTGAAAAAGGGTTGTTTGGCTGGGTTTACGATATAATGATAATAGAAAATAATGAGGTTGTTCAGTTAAGAGTTGATGCAGGAACCTCAACAATACTATCAGTTCAATCAGGGAGTGAAAATTGAGAATATTAGTAATTGAAGACGACCCAAATTTAAATTCTCAGATGAAAAAGTCACTAGAAGAAAACGGTTATTCTGTTGATTGTGCTTTTGATGGTGAAGAAGGATTTTTTTTGGGAGATACAGAACCTTATGATGCCACAATTTTGGACCTTGGGCTTCCTAAGGTTGATGGAATTACAGTTCTAGAAAAATGGAGAAAATCACAAAAAAATTTTCCAGTGTTAATACTAACCGCGCGTGACCAATGGAGCGATAAAGTTTCTGGGTTTGATGCTGGAGCTGATGACTATGTTACTAAGCCATTCCAAATGGAAGAATTACTTGCAAGGCTTAGAGCTTTAATTAGAAGATCCGCTGGACATGCAACGTCAGATATTGAATGTGGACCTCTAAGAGTTGACACAAAATCTAATAAAGTTTTTGTTAATGGAACAAAATTGAAGTTAACATCACATGAATACAAAATTATAGAATATTTTCTTCATCACCAGGATAAAGTAATTACAAGAACAGAATTAATAGAACATATTTATGATCAAGATTTTGACAGAGATTCTAATACTATTGAAGTATTTATTGGAAGGTTAAGAAAGAAAATAGGAATCAACCTCATAAAAACAGAAAGAGGTTATGGCTATAGATTGTCTATAGATAAAGAGTAAGATGAATTCTCTTGCCCTTAGATTATTTACAAGCGCTATAGTATGGATCTTTTTAACACTGCTTGGAACAGGAATAATTCTATCTGACTTAAATAAACAATCAAATCTCGAAGCTTTTGATGATAAATTAAACTTACTTTTAGAGACATTGATTGGAGCAAGCCAGATTGATTCTTCTAATAGTATAACTGTAATAAGCTCTATAGGTGATCCTAGGTTTTTTCAACCGTATTCTGGATGGTACTGGCAAATCAATAGTGGTGCAAAAACCTTAATTAGATCAAGATCTATGTGGGATCAAGTTTTTACGTTAGATAAAAGACTAATAGGCGGTAGAGCACAATTTCTTAACTCAAGTTTACAAAATATAGATGACGAAAAGAAAGAAGTAGTGGAAAAAAAAGAATTACAAATCTTACAGAGAGAAATTTCATTTCCTGGTTTCTCAGGACCATTAACTTTTATAGTTTCTGGAGATACAATCGAATTTCGTCAAAATGTTGAAGAATTTAATCAAGCACTTTCTATTTCTTTAATGATCCTAGGATTAGGATTATTATTCGCAGTATATCTTCAAGTACACTACGGACTTTTACCCTTAAATAAGATCAAAAAATCATTATTCAAAATAAGAAATGGAGATGCCACAAAACTTGAGGAAACTTATCCACTTGAAGTTCAGCCGTTAGCATCAGAAATAAATGATCTCATACAGCACAATGAGAAAATAATAGATAGAGCAAAGACTCATGTTGGCAATCTAGCGCATGTTCTTAAGACACCATTAGCCGTTATTTCCAATGAATCTAGTACAGACAATGTCATAATGAGAAATCAACTTGAATTAATGAGAAAACATATTGATAGATATTTAAAAAAAGCTCATTTAGATGCATCAGGAAAAGTTGCAAAAGAAAAATTAAATCTATCTATCTTATTAAAGAAAATGATAAAGATTTTTAATAAACTATATCCAAATGTTATGATAAAATTAATAGAAAAAAATTCTAATTTATTTGTTTACAGCAGTCTAGAGGATATGGAAGAAGTTATAGGTAATCTTCTTGAAAATTCTTGTAAATGGACTTCGAAATTAATAAAAATAAACATAAATAAATTTAGTGAAGATGAAATAGAATTTGTAATAGAAGATGATGGACCTGGTCTTGCAGAAGAGCAGCTTACGAATGTTTTTGCAAGAGGGTTCAGATTAGATGAACAAAAACCAGGCACTGGTTTAGGTCTAAATATTGTAAAAGATATTGTTGAAACATATAAAGGTAAGGTTTGGCTTTCAAGATCAAAACATCTTGGAGGTTTAAAGGTAAATGTTTTATTACCAATGTCAAAACAGTAAATTTTTGATGGGTGCAAAACTTTTTCTGTGAATTGGTGTAATGCCAAGTTTTTTTATTGACAATATGTGAATTTTCGAACCATAACCCTTGTTTTTTTCTAAACTATACCCTGGAAATTTATGCGAATAATTTATCATTATGTTATCTCTGTAAGATTTCGCAAGGATTGATGCTGCTGCAATAACAATGGATTTATTATCTCCGTTTTTAACAAATTGTGTTTTATTATTTAAAAAAAAACTTTCTATTCCATCAATTTTTACTTTACTTTCACTGTTTCCTAAGCTTTTGTATGCCTTCTTCATCGATAGGTTGGTTGCCTGTAAAATATTAATTTTATCAATAACTTTATTAGAACAAATTCCATAAGAAAAAATTGAGAATTTTTTTATTAAATTAGCTAATTCATTTCTTTTGTTTTCTTTTAATTTTTTTGAATCATCAATTTCTGTAACGAAAGATTGTTTCATGATTGTCTTTTTTAATTGAACTGCACAAGAAACAACTGGACCACACAATGCACCGCGACCAACTTCATCAATGCCTACAATATTTAATTTAATATCATCATAAAAATTTTCTTTTATCATCCTTAAAGTCTTTTTAAAACATCAATTATATTTGATATTAAAATTATCATAATTTTAAGTTAACTTTCATTTAACCTTGGAATTAATTCAACTAAGTTACAGGGTTTTGTTCTTGAATCTAGCTGAAACTTTAAAATTTTATCCCAAGCATCTTTACAAGCACTTGGAGAACCTGGTATTGAAAAAATGAATGTATTTTTTAAAACCCCACCAATTGCCCTTGATTGCAGGGATGATGTTCCAATTTTTTTATAACTGATGTATCTAAAAATCTCACCAAAACCTGGTATTTCTTTAGTTAATATTTCTTTTACTGCTTCTGGAGTTGAGTCTCTTCCAGTTAATCCTGTTCCTCCAGTTAAAATTACAACATCTATTTTATTATCAATAGAACAATTCTTTAAACTTTTTTTAATTAAACCCTTATCATCAATGATAATTTTTGTATCCACAACATTGTGACCCGATTTAGTTATTTTTTCTTTTAAAACTTTTCCTGATTTATCAGATCTTTCATTTCTTGAATCTGAAACAACATATAAAATAATATTTAGTTTTTTGAAATCTTTATTTTGAATCATTTTTAAAACCTTATTCTTTTTTCTTTTAAGTAATTATGCAATTTAATGAGATCTTCCCAAACTTTTTTTTTTTCAATTGGATTTCGAAGCAAATATGCTGGATGAAAAAATGCCATGGCTGGAATACTTAAATTATTTTCTTCGTCAACATATTTTAATTTTTCCCCTCTTAGTTTTGAGATTCCTTCATCAGTTTTAAGTAAAGATTTTGTAGCAACATTACCCAAAAAAACTATCAGTTTAGGTTGAAAAATTTTTATGTGAAATTTAGTTACAGGTAGGCAAGTGTTAATTTCATTTTTAGATGGTGTTCTATTTCCTGGTGGTCTCCAGAAAACAATATTTGTAATGTAAAAATTAGTTTTTCTATTTAAGCCTATGCAATTTAGCATTTTATCCAATAATTTTCCTGCCTGACCAACAAATGGTTTTCCTAGCTTATCTTCTTCTGCTCCTGGTGCTTCGCCAACAAACATTATTTCAGAATCGAATTTACCATCATTTAAAACCATATTTGTTGCTATGTCCTTTAAATTGCAATCTAAATTTAAAATTCTATCATAAATTATTTTTAAATCATTTTTGGAACCCTCTGTTATAGAATTTTCACTTTCTTTAATATCCAAATCATTAAGATTTTTTAAATTTGATAAATTTTTTCTATCTATTTTTTCAATTCTGAGAGAAATACCCATAGAACTATAAAAATCAATAAAAGACTTTATGTTTTTTACTTTCATGAATATATATTATTAGATTATTATAAATTTTTGAAGATTAGATTTAGATGGAAATAAAAAGAGAAAGAATGGATTACGATTTAGTGATTGTAGGTGCTGGACCATCTGGGCTTTCTGCAGCGATAAATTTTAAAAAACTTTGTAAAAAAAATAATAAAAGTTTTTCTGTTTGTGTTGTTGAGAAAAGTTCTGAGGTTGGTGCTCATATTCTTTCAGGAGCAGTATTACAACCTACAGCTTTAGACGAACTATTTGAAGATTGGAGAAACTCTGAGGAATGTCCAGCTAACAAAGTACCAGTAAAAAATGAATCATTAAAATATTTAACTTCAGAAAAATCCTTTGCNATTCCTAATATTTTTATTCCGTCAGCAATGCACAATAAAGGAAACTTTATAATTTCATTAGGAAGCCTTTGTAAATGGATGGCAAGTGAGGCAGAAAAGCTTGGAATTGAAATTTACCCTGGTTTTGCGGCAACAGAGGCCATTATAGAGGATAATACATTAAAAGGGATAATTACTGGAGACCTTGGGATTTCAAAAGAAGGAACACCCACAGAGAACTATCAACCTGGTATTGAAATCCGAGGAAAATTTACATTATTTGCAGAAGGTTGTAGAGGAAATATAGGTAAACACTTGATAAAGAATTTTGATTTAGGAAAAAATTCTCAGCATCAAACTTATGGTATTGGATTAAAGGAATTATGGGAATTAAAAGAAGAAAAATCAAATCCAGGTGAGATTTTTCATACGATTGGATGGCCTCTTGATAANGAAACATATGGGGGNTCATTCTTATATCATTTAGATAAAAACCTTATTTCTGTTGGATTTGTAATTGGACTTGATTATAAAAANCCTTATTTATCGCCTTATGAAGAATTTCAAAGATTCAAAACGCACCCTAAAGTAAGAGGGATATTTGAAGGTGGTAGAAGAATTTCTTATGGTGCAAGAGCACTGAATGAGGGTGGTCTTCAATCCTTGCCTTATTTATCATTTCCAGGTGGAGCATTAATAGGTTGTGATGCTGGAACTCTAAATACTCCAAAAATAAAAGGTACTCATACTGCAATGAAATCAGGAATAATTGCAGGAGACGAAGTTTTTGAAAGTTTATCTAAAGATAGTGAAAATTTTGAATTAATAAACTTTAATACAAAATTTTTANAATCATGGGCTGGAAAAGAATTAAAAGAAGCGAGAAATGTAAGACCTTCTTTTAAATATGGACTGAAAATTGGTATGCTATTAACTGGTATTGATCAAATTATCTTTAGAGGAAAAGCACCTTGGACTATAAAACATGCAGAGCCAGACCATCAATCACTAAAAAAAAAAGATGAAAGTTTGAAAATTAATTATCCTAAGCACGATGGTATCTTAACTTTTGATAGATTGACTAATGTCTCATTTTCATCAACCTATCATGAAGAAAATCAACCATGTCATTTAAAGATAATAGACAAAAATCTTCCAATTAGTAATAACTATGAATTATATGATTCTCCAGAACAAAGATATTGCCCAGCAGGAGTTTATGAGATATTAAATGAAAATAATATACCAAGGCTTCAGATTAATTCTCAAAATTGTATACATTGTAAAACATGCGATATAAAAGACCCAAAACAAAATATAATGTGGGTTGCACCTGAGGGGGGAGGTGGACCTAATTACACGAATATGTAGCATATTAGTTATCTTTTTTATATTAATCTTTTTTAAAAAGGAATTGCTCTCAAAAGATAATGGATTTAATAACTATGGAAATTACCTTGCTTGGAATTTTGCAAGAGAATCTGGAGATACCAAAAATCTAAGTAATTTTTTTTCAAAAATAGAATTACATAGTTTAGAGTTTGATATCCTAGAGGAAATTTTTTTTGAGTCTGTTGTTCTAAATGACTGGAATTTAGCACAACAGATAAGTGCAAAAATCTTAGAAAAAGATGAATACAATTTTTCTGCAAATCTATTTGATTTTTCTACTAACTTTTTAAGTAAGAAGTCGAATAAATTGACAGAAAATTTAAAAAAAATTGATATTTCTCAGTTTGATCTAAATTTTGTCAAAGTTCTTTTATTATGGGCATCTGATTATGAAAAAAAACAAGATAAATTAATTAGAAAAGATAAAGAATGCATTCCTTTAAAATGTCTGCACTACGCTCTATATAATTTGTTTAGAAATAATAAAGAGGATGGACTATTTTATTTAAACAAAATTAAAGAAGACGAATTTAATTCATTTAGAGTAAGTGAAATTTTATTATATAACTTTATAAATAATAAAAATTATTTAGTTGCGGAAAATATTCTGAAAGATCTGAATAATCAAAATTTGAATTTTGGAGACTTTAATGTCAGTTATTATTCAAATAATGTTGATTTTCTTAATCCTGTTGTTTCCAAACAAGATGGTATAGCAGAAGTTTTTTATAATATTTCAAGTTGGTATTATACCAAAAATTTATACAAATATTCAGCTTTTTTTGGAGAGCTTTCTCTAAAATTTAGACCAAATTTTTATGCTATGAAATTGCTTCTTATTGGGACTTATGAAAAACTTAATTATTTTCATCTAGCATTAGATAGAATGGAAAATTTAAAAAATAATAATATATATTTTTTTAAATTTTTAAAATTAAAGTTGTCAATATTAGATCAATTAGAAATGAATGAAAAATCTATAAATGAATTGAGTGCCTTAATTAATTTTTACCCTAAAAGTGTGAAAATAAAATTATTACTAGCTGATAGACTAAGAAGTGAAAAAAAATTCAATGATGCAATTAAATTCTATACAGACATCCTAAATAATGAAAAAGTTAAGCAAAAATGGGGAATCTTTTATTCCCGAGGGATTGCATATGAGCAATCAGGACAATGGTCAAAAGCCGAAAAAGACCTAATAGATGCCTTGGAATTAAATCCTAACGATCCATACATACTTAATTATTTAGGCTATAGCTGGTTAGATAGAAAAACAAATTTAAAGAAAGCACTAAGTCTTCTAGAAACTGCAGTAGAAATAGAACCAAATGATGCCTATATTGTGGACTCTTTGGGTTGGGCATATTTTCTTTCGGGCTTTTTTGATAAATCAATTTTTTATTTAGAGAAGGCGGTAGCATTGCTTCCTAGTGATGCTACTTTAAATGATCACCTTGGTGATGCATATTGGAAATCTGGAAGAATTGATGAAGCTATATCTCAATGGAAAAGGGTCTTAATTTATGATCCTGATTTTAAAAAGAAAGATTTAATAAAAAAAAAAATAATAGATGGATTATAAAAATAAAAAATGAAGTCCAAACAAATTATACAGTTTTCTCCAGCAAAGTTGAATTTATATCTTAGTGTTATTGGGAGAAGAAAAGATGGTTACCATAATTTAGAAAGTATGATGACTTTTTGTAATTATGGAGATCAAATTAAAATAAAAAAAGCAGAAAGTTTTTCATTGGAGATAGATGGTGATTTTGGAAATGCTTCATTGTTAAAAGATAATATTATTTTTAAAACTGTAAATGAAATTGAAAAAAGGATAAATCAAAAAATTATTTTAGATATTAAACTTACAAAGAATCTTCCAATTTCTTCTGGTATGGGAGGAGGATCATCAAATGCTGCAAATCTTTTGAAATGTATAATAAATTTATATGATATTAAATTTAAGGAAAAGGAGCTTAATGATATATTGTTATCATTAGGGGCTGATGTTCCATTTTGTTACTATTCCAGAACTGGAATAGTAACAGGAATTGGAGAGATCATTAGATTTACAAAAAAAATACCAGAATATCATGTTTTACTAGTTAATCCATTAGTAGAAATTTCAACAAAAGAAATTTTTAACAGTATAAATATTGAAAAAAAAAAAAAAGAAAAAATCATCGAGAATAGTTTACTATCATTTCTGAGGTCCAAAAAAAATGACTTAGAAGTTTCAGCTATAATTCAATGTAATCAAATAAAATCGATATTGAATACTTTAAAAAAAACAAATTCTTTACTAACTAGAATGACAGGATCTGGAGCAACTTGCTTTAGTTTATTTGAAGATAAAAAAGATCTTAATGAAGCTGATGAAATAATTAATAACTTGAACCCAAAGTTCTGGAAAAAAAAAACAAAAATTTTAAATCAATTTTGAGTTATACCCTTGTATAAAATTGTAAAAATGATTATCTTCAAAACTATTGGGGTGTAGCCAAGCGGTAAGGCACCTGTTTTTGGTACAGGCATTCGTAGGTTCGAATCCTACCACCCCAGCCATAATACGATGAGTAAAGAAGTCTTCTTTTCCATAAATGACTGTAGTTTTTTCTTTGGTAAAAAACAATTGTTTAAAGACCTTTGCTTAACTATTCATCAAGGAGATAAAATTGCTTTAGTTGGTAAAAATGGTGTTGGAAAGACAACATTATTAAAAATTTTATCTGGAAAAAATACAATAGATTCAGGCGAATATTGGGTAAACCCAAAAATTTCTTTTGGTTATTTAAAGCAAAAAGAAAAAAGAAATGAACAGATAACTGTTTATAATTTTTTACAAAAATTTTTGAAAGTTCCCCTGGAATCAAACAATTTTGAAATAGATTCCATTTGTGAGAAAATGAAAATTGATAAAGAACAAATTGTTAATAAATTATCGGGTGGTATACAAAGAAGACTTAACCTTGCATCAATAATAATTAAAAAACCAAAATTATTACTTCTTGATGAACCAACTAACCATTTAGACATAGAATCAATTAAATGGTTAGAAGATTTTTTATTAAATGAATTCAAAGGAGCGTTCCTAGTTATTAGTCATAACAGAAGTTTTTTAAAAAATGTTACAAATAAAGTTTTTTGGATGGATAGAGGTATTATCAAAGTATCACCAAAAGGTTTTTCTAATTTTAATGAATGGAGCGAAGAACTTATTGAACAAGAAAGAAGAGAAATTCATAATAAAGAAAAATTTTTGACAAACGAAACTGAATGGTTGGCTAAGGGTGTTACAGCTAGAAGAAAAAGAAATGTTCGAAGAAAGAAAAACATATATGAATTTAAATCAAATTTAAAAAAAGATAGGAGTGATTTTTTAAAAGCAATTTCAAAAACAAAAATACTATTTGATGAAAAAAACTTTGATTCTCCTAATTTATTAATAAATTTTTTTAATGTTAAAAAAAGATTTGTAAAAAATAAAAATGAAAAGATTATTTTAAATAATTTTTCCTTTAAATTAATGCGTGGAGAAAAAATTGGAATATTAGGAAAAAATGGATCAGGCAAATCGACTTTCTTAAATCTTATTGTTAATAAAGAAGAAATTGATGAAGGAA
>PALU01000026.1 GCA_002706585.1 Rickettsiales bacterium | reverse complement strand
CCCATTGGCTGGAAAGTGCTTAAGCGAGTCTTGTTTTTGGAATTTTTTAATTGAATTTTCCTTGTTCATTCCAATAACTGAATCATAATCTCCACACATTCCTAAATCAGTTTGAAAAAAGCTACCCTTCTCCAAAATTTGAAGATCTGCTGTTGGAACATGAGTATGAGTTCCAAAGATCACATTAACTTGACCATCAAAGAAATGTGCTAATGCCATTTTTTCTGATGTTGATTCACCATGTACGTCAATTATAATTATAGCATCATTGTATTTAGATTTTGTTAGATCAATTATCTTTTTTACAGAATCAAAGGGACTTTCTAAAGAATCCATAAACAATCTGCACATTACATTAATAACACAAATAATTTTTCCATTATTAATTTTATAAGTACCATAACCATTGCCAGGTGAATTTAAAGGGAAATTGCAAGGCCTTAAAAGCCTTAAGTCTTTACTAATATAGTCTAAAATTTCTTTTTGATCCCAAATATGATTGCCTGATGTTATTACATCAACACCTATCGAATAAAAGTTTTGACATATTTTTTTTGTTATTCCAAAACCACTTGCAGCATTTTCACCATTTAAAACAACAAAATCGATCTTTTCTTTTTCTCTTAATTTAGGAATCTCTTTTTCCACAATTTCTCTTCCAGATCTTCCAACTACATCCCCACAGATAAGAATTTTCATTCGATGTTCCTTGTTGGAGTAATAATAAGGTCTAATTTTTTGTCAAATTCCATCATTGGCACCATTTCAATTTCCTGTTCATCAAATGCCACTCCGATTGTAAAAATTTTCCGTTTTTTCTTTAAACAACTTATTGTTCTATCATAATAACCACCGCCATAACCAATTCTATTCTTTTTTATATCAAAAGCCACCAGTGGCACTATAACAAAAGATGGTTCTAAAAAAACCTCATTGTCTGGTACTAATATTTTGAATTTTCCGTTAATCATTTTTGTAGTATCAGAAATCCATTCTTTAAATAAAAGTGGGCTATGAATTTTATTTATAAAGGGAAGACAGACATTATATTTTCTTTTACATAAATCATCTAAGAATGGGACAATATTAACTTCTGATTTATTTGGCATGTAACCAGATATTATTTCAGCTTTATTAATCTTCAGAGATCTAAGACGTTTTAAGATTTCTCTTTCTTTATAAAATCTTTCATTAACTCTTGATCTAATACCTATCATACTTTGTCTAATTTTTTTTTTTTGCATATTTTTCTTCAACAATTTTTTCTAAATTCTTAAGTTTATTTGAAATCTTATTAAATTCGCTTTGATCTTCTTTCGTTGATTTTATGAACAACTCACTTGCTAATGTTAGCGATAATATAAGGAATTTTTTAGATTTAGTAAGGTTTTGCGATGGATTTATAATTTGTAATTTTTCGTTGATAATTTTTTCTGCTTCTCTAAGTAAGTTTTCTTCTCCGCTCTTACACTCAATATCGTATTCTGTATTTTCAATTTTCAGTTTTAAAATAGGCATTAATTTTTTTATTTTTTTTCCAGATACAATATAATTTTATTTATAAGGGCATAAATCTTCTTAAGTAAAAACTTTTCATTACTACTAGAATTTGATTTTAGTAATATCTTAGTTTTTTTTGTTAATTCTTCTATTCGATTTATAATCTGTTGAGTTTCTTCTTTACTCATTTTTTTACTTAAATAAATACTTATACTTTACTTTATTATAATAATTCATTAATCAATAAATATAAATTATTAATAATGAAATTGAAAATTGCAATAAATGGTTTTGGAAGAATAGGAAGATTAACTCTTAGAGCACTAATTGAAAGAAAAATTAATGATTTAGAGGTTGTTGCAGTAAATGACCTAGGTGCTCTTGAGAGTAATCTTCACTTATTCAAATATGACTCTATCCATGGAGTTCTCAAAGATAAGTTTGTTCAAGAAAAAGATAGTATTTTATTACAAAATAATAAAATTAAGTTCCTTAAAGAATCTGATCCTGAAAAACTTCCATGGAAACAATTAAATATTGATTTAGTTATAGAATCAACAGGGATTTTTACTTCTAGAGAAAATGCTCAAAAACATTTAAATTCTGGTGCAAAAAAAGTGCTAATTTCAGCTCCTGCAAAAGATCCTGATTTAACAGTAGTCTTTGGTATTAATCATAATGATATTGAAGATAAGCATAAAATAATATCCAATGGATCATGCACAACAAATTGTTTAGCACCATTGGCTTTCTTACTAGATAAAAAGATTGGAATCGAATCAGGATATATGACCACAGTTCATGCTGTAACTGGAGATCAAAATACAATTGATACTCTTCATAAAGATTTAAGAAGAGCTAGGAATTCATTAATTTCAATAATACCAACTTCTACAGGTGCTGCTAGAGCAGTAGCCGAAGTTCTTCCAAGACTTAAAGGAAAAATTGATGGAAGTGCGATTAGGGTTCCAACAGCAAATGTTTCACTTGTAGATTTTAAATTTTTATCAAAAAAGTCGACAAACGAAAATGAATTAATAAAAATTTTCAAATCAGCTGAAAAAAGCGAATTTAAGTCAATAATTCAAACTACCGATGAACCCTTAGTATCACCCGATTTAAATCATAACCCTCATAGTTCTATTGTTGATTTAAGTGAAATAAAAGTTATTAACAATAATTTTTGCAGAATTTTATCATGGTATGATAACGAATGGGGTTTTTCAAACAGACTTTTAGATGTAGCCTTAAAAATTGCTCCATGAATATTTACAATTATTCAACTTTTGAAATTTCAAATTTGGAACAAATCAATAGCCTAAAAAAAACTTTCAAAAATGAAAAAATTAATGTCATTCACTCATTTAAATCTTTAATTTGGCAGGGTCCTTTTTATGTTAAAGAGATAAACAAGAAAATCGATTTTACTAAAATTAATTATATAGTTGAGACTAATAACAATTTGGGCCTCATTATTTCATTGATTGATATGGGAATAAAAAAAATATCAATATCAAATTCATTAGACAAAAACGTTGAAGATAAAATTCTTTCGATTGCTAAGAAAAAAGATGTTGAAATTTACTTTACAAAAAAATTCAAAAAAAAAAAATTGAATTTTACTTATAAAGGGACTCAATGAATTTTTATATAATTTCACCTCCTGAAGAAAATATTAATTTTACACCTAAAAATTTTAATATTATTTCAGATATTCTAAAAGTTGATTATTTTCAATTTAGGCCTAAATTTAAAAAACTTAAAGACAGAATTAATTTTGTGAAAAAGTATTTCGATGACTTTAAAGAAATTTGTCAAAATAAGAAAATTAAAATTATTATTAATAACGATTTCGAAATTGCAAAAAAATTTTTTTTTGACGGCATACATCTTGGCCAAGAAGATAGACTTTGCAAAGAAGCTAGAAAAGTATTTGGAATAGATTTTCAAATTGGAGTTTCATGTAATAATTCTATTGAAATGTATAAAAAAGCAAAGGTCCATGGAGCAAATTATGTTGCCTATGGACCAATGTTCAAATCGAAAACAAAAAATAAAAAAAAAATTAGTAAAAATAAAATTCTACAAATTAGAGAAAATATCAAATTACCTTTGACATTAATTGGTGGAATAAATCATTCTAATTTTCTAAAACTTAGAGATATTAATCCATCAAATATAGCAATTATTGATAGTATATGGAATTTTAAAAATGGCCCCTCAGAATCAGCTGAATTATTTAAAAAAAATTTAATCTATGGAGTGCATAAATGAAAATAAATGCAAATTTAATTAGAGTTGGAAATGTTTTAAAATATAATGAAAAACTATTGCAAGTCCTTAATACAAATATTATTAAACCAGGTAAAGGTGGCGCGTATATTCAAGTTGAAATGAGAGATCTAAAAAGTGGCACTAAGATTAATGAAAGATGGAGAACATCTGATGATGTTGAGAAAGTATCCGTTGATGAGCTTTCTGTAACTTATCTTTATACTCAAAATAATTCAATTACTCTAATGAATGATAATACTTTTGAACAAATAACTGCAGACAGTTCAATATTGGGTGATAAAATTAATGTTCTTCAAGATGGAATGAAGTTAACAGCAGAATTAATAGATGGAGAAATATTTAATATTAGGCTTCCAAGAAATATTAGAGTAAAAATTCAAAATGCTGATGCTGTAACCAAAGGTCAAACTGCTTCTACATCCTTCAAAAATGCAACAACTACCACTAACATTAAAATTTTAGTTCCACCTCACATTAAGGAGGGGGATGAAATAATAATTAACAGTGAAAATTTTGAGTATGTAGAGAAAGCCAAAAATTAAAATGTCAAATATCTCGCCGCTACTTAATATACTTTCAAAATCAACAAGACAAATTGGAAAAACAATCATTAGAGATTTTGTAGAGATTGAGAAGCTTGACAATTCGTCAAAAGGCAAATTAGATTTTGTAAAAAAATCTATTGGCAATCTAAAAGAAAAAATTATCAAAAATCTAATNAAAATAAAAAAAGAGTTTAAAATTAGATCAATTAATGATTTTGAAGATACAGATTGTTGGGTTTTAGACACAATTGATAATCCTATAAATTTTTCACGTGGATTAAGTGATTTTTGTATTTGTATTGCACTTAAAGAAAAAAATGAAATTTCTACATGCATAATATATAGTCCAATTTACGATGATATATATTATTTTCAAAATGGTACTGGCGGATATCAAAATNATCTTAGGATTAGAGTATCAATGAAAAAAAGTATCATAGATACATGTGTTGGGATCTTTAAGAAATATAACTCTATTGACGACAATGAATCTATAAATATAATTAGAAGTAAATTAACAGAAAATTCTATAGAAATTAGAGAATTAGGTTCTAACTACCTAGGTTGCTGTTATGTTGGAAACGGAAAATATGATACGAGTATAATTGTAAATCCTTCACCTAATCAGTTGTCAATAAACTCCCTCATAATGAGGGAAACTGGAGGGATTGTTCATAAGATAGATTCACGTGACTCAAATATTTATTTATTTGGGAACAAATATATTGGAAAGTTTCTTAAGGAGATGATAGAAAATAAAGATGAAAGATAATAAGAGTTTACATAAATATTTTTTATACTCTGTTCTTGTATTATTTTTATTTTTTAATCAAAAATTATCAAATTCTCANGAAACAAATGATGTCAAAAAAATCATCATTGAAGATCAACCAAAAAACCAAAGACTATTATCNCCACCAACTGATAAGTCGGAGAAAAAGATAAAATTAATTCCACCAAAAGAAATTCAAAATAAAATAGCTGAAGAAGAAAAAAAACAGTTAGAAATAAAACAAAGGGCTGAAGAAAAAAGAAAAAAAGAATTAGAACTTAAAAAGAAACTCCAAAAGGAAAAAAAATTAGCAGATGAAAAAGAAAGAAAGAAAAGAGAAGAGCTTGATAAAGCAGAAGAAAAAGGAAAGAAAATAGAAAAAGAAAAAATAGTTAAAGAAAAAAATGTAATTCAAGATCAAAAAAATAAAAAAAATGATCAAGTAAAAGAATCTAAAGAGAGAAAACTTAAAGATATTGAAAAAACATTTGAAGATAAAAAAAAAGAGCTAGAAGATACAAAAAGAACCGTAGAACAGAAAAAGAAAAAGTTAGACGAAAAAAAAAGAATTGAAGAACAAAAATTAAAAGAAAAATTAGAAGCGAAAAAAATCTTAGAAGAAGAAAAGAAATTAATAAAAATAGAGCAAATTCGAAAAGAAAAAGAGAAACAAAGACAAAGAGATATCGAATCAGCTAGGAAAAGAGAAGAAGAAAAAATTAGAAAAGAAAAAGAGGCACTTGATAAGGCAGAGCAAAAGAAAAGAGAAAAAATTGAAAGAGAAAGGGCAAAAANTGAGAAAAGAAGGATCAAAGAACTAGAGAAACAGAAAAAAGCAGAAGAAATAAGAATAAGAAAAGAATTAGAGGCTAAAAGGAAAATAGAAGAAAACAAAAGAAGAAAAAAAGAAGAAGAAAATCGTAAAGCTGAAATTAAAAGAAAGAAAAAAGAATTAGAAACTNAAAATATTGAAAAACAAAAGAAAGTTGAAGAAGAACAAAGAAAAAAAATAGCTGAAACTGAAAGAAAGAAAAAAGAATTAGAAGAGAAAAAAAAAGCTCAAGATATAAAAAGAAAAAAAGAACTTGAAGAAAAGAAATCCGCAGAGAAAAAAAGAAAAGAAGAGATAAAAGAAAGAAAAAAAGCTGAAAAAGAAAAAAAAAGAATAGCGCGAGAAGAAGCCAGAAGAATTAAAGAAGAAAAAAAGAAAAAAGAATTAGAGGAGAAAAAAGAGGCTCAAGATAAAAGGAAGAAAGAATTGGAAGAAATTAAAAAAGCTAATGAAAAAAGAAACAAAGAAGAAAAGGAAGCAAAAAGAAAAGAAAAAGAAGAGAAAAAATTAAGAGAATTAAAAAAAGCTGAAGAATTAAAACAAGAAAAAATTAAAAGAGAAGCTACTAAAAAGGCTCGTAAAGAAGAAGAGGAAAGAAAAAAAATAATTGAAAAATCTCAAAAAGAAGAAGAAGAAAGAAAAAAAGTAATTGCAAAAGCAAGAAAAGCTGAGAAAGAAAGACAATTAAAGCAAATTGAAGAAGCTAAAAAACTTGAATACGAAAGAAAAAAAAAAAGAAATTCAATCTAAATTGACAAAAGACGAAGAAAGAAAGTTAATTGAGAAAAAGAAATTAGCTGAAGAGAAAAAACTAAGAGATAAAGCCGAAAAAAAGAGAAAAGAACTAAAAAAACAAAAGATTGCCGAGCAAAAGAAATTAATTGAACAAAGAAAAAAAAGAAAAGAAATAGAAAAAAAAATTGAAAGAGAAAAAAAACTTAAAGAAAAATTTAGATTAGCTGAAGAAATTAAACAAAGAGAAAGAGAAAAAAAGAACAGAAAGCTCTTAGAGAAGAAAAAACTTTCTGAACAAAAAAAACTCGCAGATAAAAGTCTTAGTGCAAAAAAAAGAGAAAAATTAGAAGATAAAGAAAGAAAAATTAGGGAGAAACAAAGGTTAGCAATGCAAGAAAGAGCTAATCAAGAGTTAAAAGAACAGGAACTAGAACTGGAAAAATTACAAAAAATTCTATTATTAAAAAAACAAAAAGAAAAAATAGAGAGCGACATGAATTCAAATATTTTTGAAACTGAAATGAAAATTAAAGAAAAACAGTTAAGGGCTTTAAATGAAAGAATTAAAGAGGAAAAAAGAATAGCAGATATTCTTGCTGAGAAGGAAAAAAAACAGAAGATGCTTTATAATCAAGAAGAACTGACAAAGTTTACAGTTATTAATCAAGAAGATAAAACAAAAAATAACAATGAAGGAAAAATACTAAATGATGAAGCCTTAATTTTGAAAAAAATTGAAGATAAAATTCTAAAAGAGGAACTAGTTAAAAAAAGGGAAGAAGAGATAAAAAAAAGAAAATTCTCCTATTTCATTGATAACGAAGAAGATGAAGAGAAAACAGATAAAACAAAATATTTTTTTGATGAAAATAATATTGTCAAAACGTTAGGAAACAAAAAGAATGAGTCAGAGAAATTTGAAGAGAAAAAGAAGTTAATTAAAAAGAATCTTAGCAAAAATGGAGAAGACATAAACACTGATAAAAAAAATAANGATCTTCTAGCTACGTTAAGCGCACCAAGATCTATAGTTGAATTAAAAGAACAAAAAATAGATGAAAAAAAAGAAGTTTTATANTTTGATAACGTAGACACAGAGCTGGGAATAAAACAAAAAAAAAAGTTGAAGGAATTTGCTAGNGCAATTAAGGATAGGCCAGTAAAGATAATAATTAGAACTTCGATTTCTAAAGAGGATGATGAATTTAATAAGTTTAAGAAAATATTAAAATCTAGATCTCTTTACATTAGGTCTTTTCTATTAAATCAAGGAATTTCTCACAATCGAATAACAATTCAAATAAAAGAAAAAAATATATCAAAAAATTGGAAGAATGAGGTAATATTAACTTTTATTGAGGTCTAAATGAAAGTTGCAGGCAAGTTTATTTTTAGAGTCATGTTATTCATGACAATATTGTCAGGCTTGGGTTTTTATCATTTTGATAAGCTTCAAACTTTTTTTCTTACCAATCAAACATTAAATACCTTAATATTATCTATACTTTTTATTGGAATAATTTTTATTTTAAGACAATTATTTATTTTAGAATCAGAAGTAAATTGGCTTAATAATATTCTTAAAACTCAAAAAGGTCTTAAAACAAGCATAAAATCACCTCAGCTTCTTAAATATTTAGACAATTATTTAAGAAAACATAAGGGTAATGTTATTTTTTCACAATCTTCACTTAAAGCTATAATGGAAAGCTTGGAAGGAAGAATATTAGAAAGTAGAGAAATATCAAAATATTTAATTGGCTTAACTATTTTTTTAGGTCTTCTTGGAACATTTTGGGGACTTCTAGAGACTATTAACTCTGTTGGTACTACAGTAAACAATTTAGATTTTTCAGAAAATACTCAAAAATTATTTAAGGTACTTAAACAGGGTTTGGAGGATCCTTTAAGTGGGATGGGAACGGCTTTTAGTTCATCATTATTTGGTTTAGGTGGTTCTTTGATTCTTGGTTTTTTAGACCTGCAAAGTAATCAAGCACAAAATAGATTTTTCAATACCGTAGAAGAAAAACTATCAGATTATACAAAATTTTCTCTGATGAATATGGATGAAGNTGATAAGAAAAATCTTTCACCGGCTTATATTGAGGCACTTATAGAAGTAACAACAGAAAATCTTCAAAAATCTACCTCAGTAATAGATAAACAAAATGAGCATCAAGAATCTATATCTAGATCAATATATGAAATTAACCAATTTTTATCAGAAAATGTAAATTTAAATAAAGATATCAGAGAAGAAATCAAAGTTCTTTCAAAAACTATAGCAAACATTAATAAAAAATAATGAGATTAAACAGAAAAAATATCTATGAAATTAATATATGGCCTGGTTTCGTAGATATTTTAGGTACACTCCTTATTGTTACTATTTTTACTGTACTTATTTCAACAGTTACACAAATATATTTCAATGATCAACTTGAAATAAAAAGAGGTGAGATTTCTTCACTTGATGAAGAACTTAACAGTTTAATAAAACAATTAGAAATTGAATCTAAAGAGAAAAAAGAACTTAAAAAAAAAGTCGTTAATTTAGGAAAAAATATTGAGTTATTGGAAAAAGAAAAATTGTCANTAACTTCAAACTTAGAAAACATAGAAGAAAATTTAACTAAAAAAAAATACTTACTTAAAATAAAAGATAAAGAAATTGACGTTCTGGTAAATGAAAAAGGTGAAATCTTAGATGACCTTCAAGAAAAAAACACAAAATTAGCTGGTCTAAAAGAAGAAAACAAAAAAGCTCTTTTAGAAATCTATGAACTTAATAGGAATGTTGAAAAATTAAATAAAAGAATTGAAGATCTGTCAAAGCTTTTGTTGACGTCTGAGGAAAAAGATAAAAAAAATAAAATTAAGATTGAAAATTTGGGGAAAAGATTAAATCAAGCATTAGCAGGAAAGGTTCAAGAGTTAAGTGAATATCAATCGATTTTTTTTAAAAAAATTAAAGAAGCCATTGGAGATAGAGAAGATGTTAAAGTTACTGGAGATAGGTTTATTTTTCCATCTGAAATTTTTTTTCAATCAGGGTCAGATGTACTTGAATTAGAGGGTTTAGCAAAACTTGAAAATGTGGCAAGAAGTTTAAAAGAAATATCTAAAAAAATTCCAAAAAAAATTGATTGGATTCTAAGAATTGACGGTCATACTGATAGAATTCCAATTAATAATAAAGAATTTACTTCAAACTGGCATCTTTCAAGTTCAAGATCTATAAATATTGTAAAATTTCTTATTGAACAAGGTATTCCACCAAAAAGATTGGTTGCTGCTGGTTTTGGTGAATACTCGCCTTTAGTTAATGAAGAAAGTAAAGAGGCATTTAAAAAAAATAGAAGAATTGAGATAAAGCTAACAACTAGATGATATTTAATCTTTTTAAAATTTTTTTTGTAAATTTCCAAAAATAATCAAATTCACCAAATATCGTCCCAACAATAATCAATAAAATTTGATATAGTGGAAATATTAAAATTATTCTTAAAAACCAATAAAAAAAATTTTCCTCTAATTTATCTTCTAGAAAAAAAAATAAAACATATTCTCCTAATACAACTGATAAAGAACCAGTAATTCCAAATACTAAAAAAACAATCAAAAGTTGAAAAGAATTTTTAACTTTAAATATTCTTACTAAATTATGAATCATTTCATTTGTTAATTTCGTTAAGGATTAAATCATAAAGATTTAATTTTAAATCTCTTGTACTAAACCAACTTTTAGAATTATTTTTATCTTTTAGCTCAAAATGATGAGCACCACTGATTGGTGAAGACAACCATATCTGGGACGTTGGCTCATGAAAACTTAATATATATATTTGATCGTCTTTTTCAAACTTTAAGACTTCCTCCTCAAAATCGACGTCAAATTCTTCATAATTTTCTTCGATCAGAGAAAAAAAATCGTCAAGTGTTTTTTGTGCTATGTTTTTTAAATTATCTTTCAATTATTTATCTTTTTTAATAACTTGCAAAATAAATCTAATGATTATATACATTCAGTCAAGTTATATGAAAAAAGAAATTCACCCAAAATACCATAATATTACTGTTCAACTTACTGACGGTTCGTCTTTTAAAACTAAGTCAACCTATGGAAAGGACGGTGAAATATTAAAGCTTGATATTGATCCAATTTCCCATCCAGCCTGGACTGGTTCAGGATCTAAAATGCTTGATTCAGATGGCCAAGTTGCTAGATTTAAGAAAAGATTCCAAAATTTAAATTTTAAAAAATAATTCATGTTCAATGAAAGTTGTCCATTATGACAAACCAGGACCACCAGAAGTTCTTAAAATAATAGAAAAAGAAGTTCCTAAATTTAATGACCATGAACTTTTGATTAAAGTCAAATGTGCTGGTGTAAATCGACCAGACTTAATTCAAAGAGAGGGAAACTATCCACCTCCTCCTAAACATTCAAATATTCTTGGTCTTGAAGTTTCTGGGATAATAGAACAAAAAGGAAAAAAAGTAAAAAAATTTAAAATTGGAGATAAAGTTGCTGCATTAGTTGATGGTGGTGGATATGCAGAATATTGTTGTGCTAATGAAAAACAGACATTTATGATACCTAAAAATATTTCATTTCAAGAAGCTGCTGGAATACCTGAATGTTTTTTCACATCTTGGTCTAATCTGATTGATAGAGGAGAATTAAAAGAAAATCAGAAAGTTCTGATTCATGGGGGAACTAGCGGAATTGGACTAGCTTCTATTCAAATACTCAAACAATTTAATACAGATATTTTTGTTACTGTTGGAAATACAGAAAAAGTATCTTTTTGTAAAAAGATAGGAGTTCAAAATGTAGTTAATTATAAAGAATATGATTTTTTCGAATATATAAAACAAAAAAAAGATTTTAATGGTTTAGATATCATTCTTGATATAGTTGGGGGCGACTATGTAATGAAAAATATCAACCTTTTAAAAAATGATGGAAAACTTATAAATATTGGTTTTCAAAAAGGATCTAATGTTGAATTAAATTTGATAAAGATTATGCTAAAAAGATTAACTATTACTGGATCTACACTTAGAATTAGGGATTCAGATTTTAAGTACAATATTTTAAAAGCTTTATGTAATAATATTTTTCCTCACTTTGAAAATAATAAAATTAAATGTTACATTGACTCTGTATTTAAATTTAAAGATGTTATCAAGGCCCATCAACGTTTATACGATGGCAAACATATTGGAAAAGTTATTTTAAACGTAGGGAATTAATATGAGAAAACCACTAATGCCAAAAGCAACAGCAGTTTGGTTAATTGAAAATACTTCACTATCCTTTAAACAAATATCTGATTTTGTTGGTTTACACATGCTTGAAGTTCAAGCAATTGCAGATGGAGAAGTTTCTTCTGGTATTTTACCCAGAAACCCTCTTGAAAATGGAGAATTATCAGAGGACGAGATTAAAAAATGTGAAAAAAATATCAAACTTTCTTTAAAAATTAGAAGTTCTGATATACCAATGCCTAAAACTAAAACCAAAGGATCAAGATATACACCATTGTCAAAAAGAGCTGATAAACCAAATGGAATTTATTGGTTGTTAAAAAATTTACCAGATATACCTGATTCAAAAATATGTAAAATTATTGGAACAACGAAAAACACAATTAAATCAATTAAAGAAAGAACTTTTTGGAATATGCAAAACATTAGGGCACAGAATCCATTTGAGTTAGGATTATGTTCAAAGGAAGATTTAGATAAGATTATCGAAAAATATAAAGACCTTAAAAGTTAGGNACTTAATAGTCTAAATATTTCGTCTCTTATTAGTAGCTTCTTCTTTTTTAATTTAACTACTTTCACATTGTCAAAACAAAGTCTAGATGACTCTTTTTTTATTAAAGCGTCAAAATGTGCATGTTTGTTTTCAAGTAATCTAATTTTTTTTTCAGTATGCTGAACTCTTTGCATTATCTTATGATAATATGTTAAAATTATTAAATCCAGAAAAATCGAAATGAGCATTAAAAAAAAAATTTTGGTTTCTATTGTAATGGGAAGTCAATCAGACTGGAAAACTCTTAAACACTGTGAAACTATTCTTAAAAAATTAAGTATAGTTTACGAAAAAAGAATTGTCTCTGCTCATAGAACACCTGAAAGATTATATTCCTACGCTAAGGATTTAGAAAAAAGAGGAATAGAAGTTGTTATTGCAGGAGCTGGTGGCGCAGCACATTTACCTGGAATGATTGCTGCTTTAACACATGTAACCGTATTGGGTGTGCCAGTTGAATCAAAAGTCCTTAAAGGTCTTGATAGTTTACTTTCGATAGTTCAAATGCCTGCAGGAATACCTCTTCCGACATTATCAATTGGCGAAGCTGGAGCTACAAATGCAGCCCTCTCCGCTGCTTCTGTTTTGTCTATAAAATATCCTGAAATTAAAAATAAACTAATTAATTTCAGGTCAAAACAAACAAAGCTTNTAAAAAATAAACCTTCAAATGATTAAAAAAAAACTAGGTATTTTGGGAGGAGGACAGCTAGGTATGTTTATTTGCCAGGCAGCAAAAAATTTTGGTATCCATACAACTGTTTTCTCAACAACAGAGAATTTCAGTGCAAAAAATTTTTGTGATGATTACATTATAGGTACATTTAACAATAATAAAAGAATTCAGGAGTTTATAGAATCGTCAAATTTTTTTACAGTTGAAACAGAAAATATTCCATTAAGTTTACTTAAAAAGATCAATGGGGGGAAAAAAATTTTTCCTTCTTCAAATGTCATAAAGATTGCGCAAAACAGGTTAAGAGAAAAAAAATTTTTAAACTCAATTCCTGGAGTAAAAACTGTTAAATTTTCTTCTATAAATAATTTTGATGATTTATCGTTAAAATTAAGAGAATTTAAATTTAAGGCAATAATCAAATCGTGTGAATTAGGATATGATGGTAAAAATCAATTTTTAGTTACCAAAAAAAATTTATCTAGTTTTAAAAAAATGAATTTAAATAATTTCATTATCGAAGAGTTTCTTGATTTTAAAAAGGAGATATCGGTAATAGTTTCTAAAGCTAAAAAAAATATAATTACTTATCCTCCAGTAGAAAATCTTCATAAGGAATCAATTTTAAAAGAAACCAAGTATCCGGCAAACTTGAATGATAAATTAATTAAATTNTCTCTGGGGATCGCAAATAAAATTGCTGAAAAAATTGACCTTAATGGTGTTCTAGCTGTTGAAATGTTTGTACTAAAAAATGATGATGTTTTAGTCAATGAAATTGCACCACGACCACATAATTCAGGGCATTGGACTATGGATGCATGTAAATATAGTCAATATGACAACCTCATTCTTTCCATTTTTGAACCACTAGTCAAAGAACCATTTCCTCAAAAAAGTTGTAAAATGGTAAATTTGATTGGAGAGGATTTTAATAATTTTACTAATCTAAAAAAAAAATATAAGTGTTACGATTATTTTAAAGATGAAATTAGGCCAAAAAGGAAAATGGGACATTATATAATTTTTTAGTTAGAAAAAACTACTTATCTTCTTTTTTATTTTACCAAAACTTAATACTAGATTTATTTCTTTTTCGAGTAAGTTGAGGGTTCTTGAAAAATCTTTTGATTGATCAAAAACAAAAAATGAAAATATACTTGCATAAATGTTCATCAGAATAATTCTTTTTGAATAATAATTCATGTCAGTAGATTTATCGCCAGCTAAAAACCAAATTTCATCTGCAATTTTAAATAAAATTTTATTAGAAATTGAAAAATTTTGTGGTTTCATCATTATAAAAAACAATTTCTTTCTGTTACAAAGTTTGTCAATAATCTTCAATCGCTTAAAAACATAAAAAATTATTTTTTCGCTTATCCTAAATTTATTTACATCTATTGGGTTATCTTTTTTTAACATTTTATTAATAACTATATTTATTTGCGTCATTAATGAACCTAATCCATTTCGATAGTATGTTTCTTTAATTTTTTTGAATGATTTGATATCAATTTTTAAGACTTTTAGAGAATCCATTAAAACCGCGTCTAAATCATTAGAATCATTAAGTTTCTCTAACATTATTAAACTAAGTTTATCTATGTTAATTTTTTTGCTAGTCATTTTTTTTTTTAATTTATTTACAATATAGTATTTTTTTATATAAATAAATTTCTAATTATGGAGAATAATTATTATTAGAGTACATGTAAGAGATAACAACCTTGAAAAAGCCATGAGAGCCATGAAAAAAAAGCTTCAAAGAGAAGGTGTTTTTAAGGAGATGAAACAAAGAAGAGCTTATGAAAAGCCTTCTGAAAAAAAAGCCCGACTCCTAAATGAGTCAACCAGACGATGCCAAAAGCTCTTAAGAAAAAAACGCGAGATTGAAGGTTTTTAGTTCAGTCCCTTAATTATATTTTCAACCATCTTTTTTGCATCTGAAAAAAGCATCATTGTATTATCCCTAAAAAACAATTCATTATCTACACCAGCATAACCTGATGCCATTGATCTTTTTACAAAAAGAACTGTACCAGCATTTTCTACATCAAGTATTGGCATTCCATAGATTGGACTGGTTTTATCNGTTTTTGCTGCAGGATTAGTAATATCATTTGCTCCTATAACAAATACAGCATCCGTATTAGAAAATTCACTATTTATCTCTTCTAGTTCAAAAACTTCATCATAAGGAACATTAGCTTCAGCTAATAATACATTCATATGACCAGGCATTCTTCCTGCAACAGGATGAATTGCATATTTAACTGTTACATCATTCTTTTTTAAAATATCACACATTTCTCTTAATGCATGTTGTGCCTGAGCTACCGCCATACCATAGCCAGGAACAATTATTACACTACTTGCATTTGACATAATGAATGCTGCATCTTCAGGACTTCCAGTTTTAACAGTTTTATTTTCGTTTTTATTAACATTAGCACCCTCCTCAACACCAAAACCTCCAAGAATAACACTTACAAACGACCTATTCATTCCTTTACACATTATATAGCTTAGTATTGCGCCAGAAGCACCTACAAGTGATCCAACTATAATAAGTAAATGATTTGATAGAGTAAATCCAATCCCAGCAGCAGCCCATCCTGAATATGAATTTAACATTGAAACAACAACTGGCATATCAGCNCCACCAATTGGAATGATCAATAATATGCCTAAAAGTAAAGATAAAGAGACAATTATCCAAAATGTATCTTTTGAAGATTCCAACGTGAACATAACTGTTAGGACTATTAGGGAAATAAAAATAATTAAATTAAGAAAGTGCTGACCAAAAAATGTTGTTGGAGCTCCACTAACTAATCCCTGTAATTTTAAAAATGCAATTATTGATCCTGTAAAAGTTATTGCACCAATTGCGACTCCAATTGACATCTCTACCAAACTAGAAATAAATATTTTTCCATTGTCGCCAACAATCCCATAGCTTTCTGGAGTGTAAAAAGCACTTGCCGCAACAAAAACTGCAGCTAAACCCACTAGGGAATGAAAAGCTGCAACTAATTGTGGTAGAGAAGTCATTTCAATTTTTAAAGCTATAAATGTACCAATGCCTCCACCTATTATAATCCCTAACACAATAAGTGTTATAGAATCTACATTAGGGTTATTTAAGGTAGTTATAATTGCGATTATCATCCCAATTATACCCATTAAATTTCCATTTCTAGCAGATTCTGGATTTGATAGGCCTTTNAGGGCCAAAATAAAAAATATTGCTGATATTAAATAGCAGATAGCTGTCAGATTTTCAGTCATTTATCTTTCTTTTTTTCTTTCTTCTTAAACATTGATAACATTCTATGCGACACCACAAAACCTCCAAAAATATTAATTGAGGCCAAAATAATAGCTAAAAAACCCATGATCGAAGAAAAGTTTATTTCTTCTGGTCCTGCCGCGATAATCGCTCCAACAATTATAACACTTGATATTGCATTAGTNACNGCCATNAGAGGTGAGTGNAANGCTGATGTAACTCCCCAAATGACATAATAACCTATTATACATGCAAGTATAAAAATCATAATTAANTTAATAATTGGGTCTATAGTGTCCATGGCTACTCCTTCATCATTTTTTATTGAAATTTTTTATTACACATGTTTCGGTGACAACTTCATCTTCCCAGTTAAAATCATTAAATTTTCCATCTTTACATGAATTCATTAAGAAATTGAGCACATTTTTTGAAAATAATCTCGATGAATCCTGAGAAACGGAAGAAGCTAAATTTATCGGACCAATAATTTTCTTTGATTTGAAATCTACTGTTTGTCCGTGTTTAACTAATTCACAATTACCTCCGAATTCAGAGGCTAAATCAACAATAATGCTCCCTACTTTCATAGATTCAACCATTTTCTTAGTTATTATTTTTGGGGCAGGTTTTCCTGGAATCAAAGCAGTTGTAACAACAATATCCATTTTTTTTATATTTTCCTCGAGTAACATAGCCTGTTTTTTTTTGTAAGCTTTAGTCATTTCTTTGGCATAACCAGAGGCAGTCTCTCCGGAGTCGGAATCACCACTATCAACTTCTATGAATTTAGCTCCAAGACTTTCAACTTGTTCTTTTGTTGAAGCTCTTACATCAAAGGATGAAACAACCGCACCAAGTCTTTTTGCTGTGGCAATAGCTTGAAGACCAGCTACTCCAGCTCCTATGATTAATACTTTTGCTGGAGCTACTGTTCCCGCAGAAGTCATCATTAAAGGTAGTGCTTTATTAAATTCACTAGCAGCATCAATAACTGCTTTGTATCCTGATAAATTACTTTGAGATGAAAGCACATCCATACTTTGAGCTCTAGAAATTCGTGGCATTCGTTCAAGAGCAAAGACATTTATTTTAAGTTTTTTTAAACTTATAAATTCAGTTTTGAATTTCTGTTCATAGAGTAACGTTAGGAGATTACAATCCTTGATAAAAGAAAATTCATTAATTTTTTTTTGTTTTGAAGGTCTTTGGATTTTAACTACAAGGTCAGTCTTATTGTACAAATCTTTTAGATTTGAAGAAATTTTTGCACCGTTCTTTTTGTAATCATCATTAGTAAAAGATGAATGTAATCCTGCATCAGATTCGATAAAAACATCAAATCCCATTTTTTTTAGCGATGATACACAGTCTGGGGTTATTCCAACACGACGTTCTCCGTCATATATTTCTCTTGGTACTGCGATTTTCATTTCAATAACTTAACCTAATTGTTCTAACTCATCTATAAGATTTTGAATTAAATTCATTCCCATCTGCCAAAAATCTTTTTGTTTAGGATCCAAATCAAATTCTTTAAGGATTTGTTGATAATGTTTTGTACCCCCTGACTCAAGAAGTTTTATATACTTTGCATTAAAGTTAGGAATATTTTCTTCAAATTTCGAATATAAAGAATTTACCAAGCAATCACCAAAAGCATACGCATATACATAAAAGGGTGAATGAATAAAATGAGGAATGTATGCCCAAAAATATTTATAATCACCATTTAATTTTACGTAATTTCCTAAACTCTCATTTTGAGAAGACATCCAAATTCTCGAAATATCATCATCTGATAATTC
>PALU01000025.1 GCA_002706585.1 Rickettsiales bacterium | reverse complement strand
TAACCATCCATCATTCATTGAACCTTATCAAGGTGCAGCTACTGGGGTTGGAGGAATCATGAGAGATGTTTTTACTATGGGTGCCAGACCTATTGCTAATTTAAATTCTTTAAGGTTTGGAGATATTAAAAATAATAGAACTAAAAGTCTTTTATCAGGTGTAGTTAAAGGCATTGGAGATTATGGAAATTGTGTTGGAATTCCTACTGTTGGTGGAGAGTGTTTTTTTCATGAAAGTTATAATAAAAATATTCTAGTTAATGCTATGTGTGTTGGATTAGTAAAAAAAAATAAAATTTTTTATTCTAAAGCAAAAGGTAATGGGAATCCGCTTATTTATGTTGGCTCTAAGACTGGAAGAGATGGGATTCATGGAGCAACGATGGCTTCTGCTGAGTTTGACGACAAAACAAATGAACAGAGACCGCAAGTCCAAGTTGGAGATCCTTTTATTGAAAAACTCCTACTTGAATCATGTCTGGAATTAATGAAAGAAGATGCAATTGTTGCTATTCAAGATATGGGGGCAGCTGGACTTACTTCATCATCATTTGAAATGGCATCAAAAGGTAATTGTGGTGTAAAACTTTTCTTAGATAAAATTCCTTGCCGTGAAGAAAATATGACTCCATATGAAATGATGCTGTCAGAGACTCAAGAAAGAATGTTGATGGTAATAAAACCAGATAGAAAAAAATTAACGTTAAAAATCTTTAAAAAATGGGGGCTTGATGCTGTAGAAGTTGGTCAAATCACAAAGACTGGCAAAATGGAAATCTTTCATAAAAAAAAAATAGTTGGTTCATTACCTATCAAACCTCTTGCAGATTTATCTCCAGAATATTCTCGACCATATAAAAAGGGGAAACAAGAAAAATTAAAATCTAAAGACATAAATATCGATCCTAAAAAAGCGCTCATTAAAATAATCTCAAGTCCAAACTGTTGCTCTAAGGATTGGCTATTTTCTCAATACGATTCCTCCGTAATGGGAGATACAATATTTTCCTCAGGCAAAGCTGACTCTGCTGTTGTAAGGATACATGGAACAAAAAAAGCAATTGCCATTACTTCAGATTGCAATCCGATTTATTGTAAAGCAGACCCTAAACTTGGCTCAAAAATATCGGTTGCTGAATCTTGGAGAAACCTCATTGCTTCAGGAGCACAACCAATTGCAATAACAGATAATTTAAATTTTGGTAATCCAGAAAAAACTAATATTATGTATGAGATAAAAAAATCTATTGAGGGTATAAAAGAAGCATGTAATTTCTTAAATTATCCAGTAGTTTCAGGAAATGTCTCTTTGTATAATGAAACTAATAAAAAGTCTATATTGCCAACTCCAGTTATTGGAGGAGTAGGTTTAATTGAAGATATTAAATTTGCTAAGGATTTCTCTGCAAAACAAGATGCGCATATTTTTATTATTGGAAAAACTTTTGGGCATCTAGATCTATCAAGTTATAATCAAATTAAAAAAATCTATAGAGGAAATCCTCCTAAATTAAATCTAAAACAAGAATTAAAAAATGGAAATTTTGTTAAAAGAATCATAAGGGAAAAAGATTTAGTTATTGGTTGTCATGACTTATCTGAGGGAGGAATTGCTATTGGATTAGCTGAAATTTGTATAAGAAATAACGTTGGAATGAAAATTTTTATCCCGAAAAAAGTAAAAAAAATTGAAGAGTGGTTATTTGGAGAAGACCAATCAAGGTACATTTTAATTATCAAAGAAAAAAAAAAATTTTTAGATTATTTATTAAAAAATCACATTCATGCAGAAATGATTGGAGAGATAGAAGGTAAAACATTAAATTTTGTAAATCAATTTGCAATATCTGTAAAAGATCTTATAAAATATCATAGGAACTGGTTACCAAAATATATGAAATAATGCCAATAAAGTCAGAAGAAATTATCGTTCTAATAAAAAAAGAAATACCTGATGCACAGATTAAAATTGATGATCTTAAAGGTGATAACAATCATTATCATGCAAAGATTAAATCAAAAAAATTTAAGGGATTATCAAAGATACAACAACATCAGTTAGTTTATAAGGCACTCGGCAATCGAATGGGAAATGAACTTCACGCTTTAATGTTAACAACAATTGCATTATAATATTTTTATGGAAGATAAAGAAAAGATTGAAAATATAATCAAAAGTGATGAAGTTGTTGTTTTTATGAAAGGCACACCTGATTTTCCTCAATGTGGTTTTTCAGCCAATGTTATTGGAATATTAAATTACTTTAATATTAAATTTACAAGTTTTAATGTACTTGAGGATAATTTAATTCGTGAAGGAATTAAAAACTACTCTAATTGGCCAACAATACCTCAAATATATATAAAAAAAGAGTTTGTTGGGGGGTGTGATATACTAAGAGAATTAGCAGAAAATGGCGAAATCGAAGATCTTTTTCAAAAACATGATATCGAATATAAAGTAAAGGAAAATTAAATTTCAAATTCTTCACTTTGAGCCTTTTTTGCTGATACATATGGATAAATTGCGGATAAAATACTTATTAAAAAACCAATCTTTCCACTTTTATATCCTGATCTTGATATATAGCATTTAAGGAATCTAGAAAGAATTTTTCTAATAGATAAATATTTTTTCAAGGATTTCCTACTTTTTAGATCAACTGAATATAGAGAAGTATTTCTGTTGAATCTTTTTATAAGATCAGAAATATTCTTGGACATATAATGCAAAATTGGATTTGATAGAGTTGGACCTTTATTTCCCTCTATTAAATAACTAGGGTGAACACTTCCCTTAATCCAGTTTTTCTTACCTTTTTTAAATAAACAAAATTTTCCTTCTGGCGCCATACAAGCCATCCAACCAAATCTTATTGAAGATATTCCAACAAAGTTCAGAAGGGAAATATAAAAAAAATCATATTTTTTTGTTTTAATACTTTTCAAAATCTCATTGGATAATTTTTTTGTTATTATTTCATCTGCATCAACTTCTAAAACCCAATCAGATTTACATTTATTTAACCCAAAGTTTCGCCTTTCTGCTTCACAGAACCATGATCCTTTAAAAATTTTCTTTGTATATTTTTTTACAATTTTCTCAGTATTATCTTCACTTCTATCTAGAACTATTATAATTTCATCTACAAAATTTAAACATTTAAGACAACTTTCGATTTTTGTTTCTTCATTTCTAGCTATAATAAGTGCTGAAAGCTTCATGTTAAATCCTCTTTAAGAGCATTTTAGATGTTAAAAAAATCTAGTAAATAGAAAAATTACTATCTAGAATAGTATTCGATAACTAAATTGGGCTCCATAACCACTGGATATGGGACCTCTTGAGGCTTCGGTCCCTTAAGAAAAGTACCTTTCATTTTATCATAATCTACGGAAAGATATTCTGGAGAATCTCGCTCAGTCGAACTTATAGCTTCAAGAACAATCGGCATTTCCCTACTCTTTTCCTTAACCTCAATTATATCTCCATCTTTAATATTATATGAAGGGATTGTAACTTTTTTTCCATTTACTATGACATGCCCATGGCTAACAAACTGTCTAGCTGCAAATATTGTAGTTACAAACTTCATTCTGTAAACAACGGCATCTAATCTTCTTTCTAATAGTTCAATAAGGTTTTCACTTGTATTTCCTTTTATTTTTGAAGCTTTAAAAAAAAGGTTTCTGAATTGTTTTTCTGTAATATAACCATAGTGAGATTTTAATCTCTGTTTAGCCATAAGTTGAGTGCCAAAGTCAGATGGTTTTCTTCTTTTATTCTGTCCATTATGTCCGGGTGGATAGTCTCTTCTGTTAAAAGGACTTTTGGGTCTTCCCCAAAGATTACATCTTAATCTTCTGTCAACTTTATACTTAGACTTTAGAATTCTTGTCATAAGAAAGGAATATACTTTTATAAAAATCTATGTCAATTTAATTTGTTTAATAATTTACTTCTCTAAAGATTTTAAAATACCAAGAAGTATCTTTATTTCATTAATATTCAATAATGATTTACTAAAAATATTGCGAATTTTTTGAATTGTCATTTTTTTTCGCTCATCAACCATAAAAAAATTTTTCTCATCAAGTCTATTTTCGAGAATTTTATAAAAATTCATAAGTTCTTTTTTTGGTGCTAAATCATATACCTTATTATTTGACTTTATATTACGATAAATACTTTTAGAAATTTCATAACACACAATTGTAACTGCGTGAGAAAGATTTATTGATGAGAATTTTTTATTAGATGGAATTTTAAGAATATAATCTGAAAGAGAAATATGATCATTATTAAGTCCAGATTTTTCGGGTCCAAAAATAATACCTATTTTTTTATTTGAATTAATGAGTTTCAAAATTTCATTAAAGTTTATTTTTTTTTTTTTAAGAGTTCTTTCTCTATTTGTTGTAGCAATGATGTAATCAAGATCACTAATTGATTTTTCAAAATTTTCATATACTTTAATTTTATTAATAACATGATCAGCACCTGCAGATATTGGTAATATTTTTTCATTATTCATCTCAAAATGAGGATCTACCAATCTTAGGTTTTGAATATGAAAATTTAACATACCTCTTGCAGTAGCACCCAAATTTTCGGGTAATTGAGTGTTTACTAAAATAATCTCGAGTGAAGTTTTTAAATCAAAAACCATTTATTTAATTTTTAATAAATGATAAGTAATACTATCATGTAAAGCTATATATGATGCATCAATAACATTGTAAGAGACCCCAATAGTTGACCAGGTTTGATTTTTATTTGATGATTCTATCCTGACTCTAACAAGTGCTTTTGTGCCATCTTCAGGTGTTAAAATTCTTACTTTATAATCAATAAGATTCAATTCTTTTAATTTTGGATAAAATCTTATTAAAGCTTTTCTTAAAGCATTATCAAGTGCATGGATTGGTCCGTTACCTTCTGATGCACTATAAAATTCTTTGTTCCCAACAAAAATTTTAACTTTGGCTTCAGAAAATGGTTTGAAACTGCCTGATTCATTTAGTCTTTTTTCATCTGAAACTTTAAAACTAGCTAAACTATAAAACTCCTTTAGTTTTTGAAACTTTCTTCTAGCTAATAATTCGAAACTAGCTTCAGCTCCATCATATGCATACCCAAGAAATTCCTGTTTTTTTGTTAGGTTTAAAAAACTAGTAATTTCATCTTCATTTTTACTAGTTGAGATTTTATATTTTTTTAATTTATTTAAAATATTGCTCTTTCCAGACTGGTTTGAAATAACTAAAGTTCTTTCATTTCCAACCTCTGAAGGGTTTATATGTTCATAACATCTGGGATCTTTCTCTACTGCTGAAATATGAAGTCCACCTTTGTGAGCAAATGCAGCTGAACCTACAAATGGAAGGTTTCTTGCAGATTGTCTATTTAAAGTTTCATCAATGCACCTACTAACGTAAGTAAGTTTTTTTAAATTATTTTTTAAAGAACAGTTAAGATTCATTTTTAAAACAAGATTAGAAACTATATTAACTAGGTTTGCATTCCCACATCTTTCCCCTAAACCATTAAAAGTTCCCTGAACTTGACAAACTCCAGATCTAATAGATTCAATCGAATTAGATGTGGCGTTATCTGTATCATTATGAAAATGAACTCCAATTTTCTCTACTGGTATTATTTCTTTTACTTTCGATACTATTTCTTTAACCTCGAATGGGAGTGTACCCCCATTGGTGTCACACAATATTATCCACTTTGCACCTGAATCATATGCTCTTTTAATTGACTCTAATGAATAATCTGGATTACTTTTAAAACCATCAAAAAAATGTTCTGCATCAAACATAACTTCATCTAGCCTCTTTGATGAGTAATAAATTGTATCACTAATCATTTCTAAGTTATCCTCTAAACCAACTTTAAGTGCATTTTTTACATTGAAATCCCAGGATTTACCAACTAAACAAGCACAACCAACACCTGAATTAAGAATTGATTTTAATCCAATATCATCTTTAACATTCACTTGATGTTTTCTCATCATTCCAAATGCAACTACTTTAGAAAACTTTAGTTTTGGAAGAGATTTAAAGAAAATATCATCTGTAGGGTTGGCTCCNGGCCAACCACCTTCAATATAATCTACTTTAAGTTCATCAAGAAAATTTAAAATTTTCTTTTTATCATCTAAGCTAAAATTAATGCCTTTAGTTTGGGCGCCATCTCTTAATGTGCTGTCATAAATTTTTATATTATTTTTTCTCACAATTAGAAACAATCCTCCTTAAAACCTCTTCTCTATCAAATAAAGACAACAGTTGATCCATACTAGGACCATAGTTTTTACCTGTCAAAATGAATCTTATCATCTTAAAAAGTTCTTTAGGTTTGATATTTGAAGTTTTTTTAATTTCTTCTATCCAAAAACTCCAAGCATTCATATCTATTTTCTTGGGAAGTTTATCTTTCAAATCATTAATTAGTTTTTTTTCTATCCTAATTTTTTCAGAAAAATTTACTTTTCCATAAATTATTTCAAACCATTCTTCTGCATCTTCAACACTATCAATATTATTCTTTATAATTTTCCAGAAATTTTCATCAAAAGATTTTTCTGAGAAATTATTTATAGATGTATGATTTATAGTTTTAATATATTTTGCATTTAATCTCATAATTTCATCAAAATTGAATAATACTGAACTTTTTGAAAAATTCGAAAAGCTAAAATTAGCTAACAAGCTTTCAATTGAATCTAAACTTTCAAGAGAATTTGATGTTCCAATTTTATTTAAATAATTTAAAAGAACTATTGGAAAAATATTTTTTTCTTTAAATTCTCTTATTGATAGCGAATTATCTCTTTTTGATAGACTACTTCCGGATTTTGAATGCATTAGTGGAAAATGTCCAAATTCTGGAACATTGGCATCTAAATATTTAAAAAGTTTAATCTGAGCTGCTGTATTTGTAATATGATCNTCACCTCTAAGTATATGACTAACATTAAACTCTACATCATCAACTACCGATGTAATTGTAAAAAGCGGCATTTCATCCGACCTAAAAACTACTGGATCAGATACTGATAAATTATTAAATGAAATCTTTCCATGAATTAAATCGTTCCAATATATTGGTTCATTATCTAGTTTAAGTCTCCAATGAGGTTTTCGTCCTGATTTAATAAATTCATTTATTTTTTCTTTTGATAATTTAAGTGAGGATCTATCATAAATAGGTGGTTTACCCATTTTTAATTGAACTTTTCTTTTCAGTGATAACTCTTCGCTTGTTTCAAAACAAGGATATATAAATTCTTTTTTTTTTAAAAAATTAAAAACATCAGTATATTTCGAAGACCTTTCTGATTGCTTAACAATCTTTTTATATTCTATTCCCAACCAATCTAAATCTTCAATTATTGAATCAACATATTTTTTTTCAGATCTATCTTGATCTGTATCATCAACTCTTAAAAAAAATTCTATATTGCTTTTTTTTGCAAAAAAATAATTTAGTATTGCTACTCGCAAATTACCTGCATGTAAATAACCTGTTGGGCTTGGAGCAAATCTCAACATTTTACAGAATAAATTTATTTGTTATTGGAAATCTTCTATCTCTATCGAGAGACATCTCAGATACTTTGGGACCCAATGCACTTTGATACCTCTTAAACTCTGAATTTTTTACCATTTTCCAAATTTTTCTCACTATTTTTTCTTTAAAACCTTTATTAATAATTGTTTGTAAATCTGTATTCTTGTCAATTAATAAATACAAAATCTTATCAAGAATATCATATGAAGGAAGTGTGTCAGAATCTTTTTGATTAAACTTTAATTCCGCAGTTGGCTCNTTAAGCAGTATATTAAGAGGAATTAAATCTTTTTTATTTATTTTAAATCTATTAGATATATTTCTATTTCTCCATTTACAGAGTTCATTAACTTCAGTTTTATACAAATCTTTAAGCAAAGAAAAACCTCCGCACATGTCCCCATAAAGAGTTGAGTATCCAACTAATAATTCTGATTTATTGCCTGTAGTTAATAATAGTGAATTAAATTTATTAGATAAAGCCATTAATAACAATCCTCTAATTCTTGACTGTATNTTTTCTTCTGTAATATCTTTTTTAAAATTTTTAAATAAAAATGAAAGTTCGCCTAGAATTAATTTTCTGGAAGCCTCAATAGAAATCTCCTCCAAACTAATATTCAGGTTTTTACACAAAGCTTGAGCATCAACTCGACTTTCTTTAGATGTATAAATAGATGGTAAAAAATATGNTTTTATATTNTTAGAACCTAAAACGTCAGTTGCTATAGATGCAGTTAAAGCAGAATCTATCCCCCCAGAAATTCCAATAATTGCTGTTGAAAAATTATTTTTTTTACAATAATCATTTAAAGAAGTCATCAATGCATTATAGAGTTGCTCATTTTTATCTAATGAAATAATCTTTTTATTTTTTTTTTCATTAGTATTAATCAATAACTCATCTTCTTTAAAAAAAGACGCACAATCAAGAATTTCACCATATTTATTCATAAAAAAAGAACCACCATCAAAAACTATATCATCTTGGGAACCAACCAAATTTAGGTAGACCAACGGTGAATTAAAATGAATTGCATTTTTTTTTGAAATATTAATTCTTTTTTTAAATTTGTTAATTTCAAATGGTGAAGCATTTAAAACAAAAATTAAATCTGTTTTTTTTTTCTCTTTCTTTGTTAAATCCGATGTCCAAAGGTCTTCACAAATAAAAAATTTAAGATTTTTATTTTTAAATTTAAATAAATTCTCATTATTTTTACCTGAATAAAAATATCTTTTCTCATCAAAAACCCCGTAGTTTGGAAGAGAAGATTTACTTATTTTAAATATTACATTCCCAGATTTTATTAAGAAAACTGTATTAAATAATTTTTTTTTTTCAATCTCTGGAATATTTAAAACAAAGATTGTAGATGTTTTTTTTGTTAAATTAATAATTTTTTTTTTAAAACTATTTATCTTCAAAATGAAATCGTTTCTGAACAAAAGATCTTGAGGCGGATATCCAGCTAAAGATAATTCAGTACTAACAAAAATATCAGAGTTCATGGAAACTGATTTCGAGAAGGATTTTTTTAAAATTTCGAAATTTTTCTCAACATCACCAACTGTAAAGTTTTTTTGTGAAACAAAAATTTTTATTTTTTACCCCACTTCTATTTTATTGTTTTTAAATAAGAAGCTATTAAAAAAGCTAGCTCAATTGATTGAGAAGCATTAAGTCTAGGATCNCAATGTGTGTGNTATCTACTTGCNAGATCTTTATCTGAAATTTTTTGAAGTCCACCAATACATTCAGTCACATTTTGANCAGTCATTTCTAAATGAATACCTCCTGCGAATGTTCCTTCAGATTTATGAATTTGGAAAAAAGATTTAACTTCACTTAGAATATTTTTAAAGTTTCTAGTTTTATAACCACTTTTTGCCTTTTCGGTATTAGCATGCATTGGATCACAGGACCAGGTTACATTAAGATTTGATTTTTTTATTTTTCTTAATATGGGTGGATACAAATTTTTGATTGATTTTGCTCCCATTCTTACAATTAATACTATTTTTCCTTCTTCATTATTTGGATTTATAATTTTAATCAATTTTAATATTTCATCAGGATTTGCTGATGGGCCGATTTTAATTCCAATTGGATTACTGATACCCTTGCAAAATTCAACGTGAGCTCCATCTAATTGTCTAGTTCTATCTCCAATCCAAACCATATGAGCAGATACGTCATACCAATCACCGGTAGTACTATCAATTCTTGTAAATGCTTCTTCATATGGAAGCAACAGTGCTTCATGAGAAATAAAAAAACTTGTCTCAGTTATTTGTCTAACGTTTTTATTGTTAATACCACATGCATCCATAAAATTTAGACATTCTGATATTCTGTTTGCAAGAATTTTAAAATCTGACCCTTGTTTTGATTTTTTAACAAAGTCAAGGTTCCAATTTTGAACATTACATAGATCAGCATAACCACCNTAAGCGAATGCTCTTAATAGATTTTGAGTTGAAGCAGCTTGATTGTAAGCATCAATCATTCTATTAGGATCTGGAATCCTACCTTTTTTGTTAAAATCAATAGAATTAATCATATCCCCAAGATAACTAGGAAGCTTTACACCATTTTTTTCTTCAACTGGGGAAGATCTAGGTTTAGCAAATTGCCCTGCTAACCTTCCAACTTTTATTACTGGAACACCAGCAGCAAATGATAGAATTACTGCCATTTGCATAATTACCCTGAAAGTATCTCTAATATAATTTGGATTAAATTCTGCAAAACTTTCTGCGCAATCACCTGCTTGCAATAAGAAACCAGAACCCTTTGAACATTTCGCAAGTTCCTGCTTTAAATGTCTAACCTCACCAGCGAATACTAAAGGAGGTAATTTTTTCATTCTGCTTACAGCAGCATTTAAATGACTTTCACTTTCATATTTAGGTTGATGAAGTGCTGTCTTATTTTTCCAACTGTATGGCTTCCATTTTTCTTTCATAATTAATCTTATAATAGCAAAATATAAAAATACAATTTTATATTTTAAGACTTATTTCATTGTGACCAACTCTTCTGCAATGGTTGGATGAATTCCCATTGTTTTATCAATCTGAGACTTCGTTAAACCATTAACAACAGCAACGGAAAATCCTTGAATTATTTCTGGAGCATTTTCTCCAACAAAATGTATACCTAATATTCGATCATTAGCTTGATTTATTAGTATTTTAATAAAAACCTCTTCTTTTGAAGAAGATAAGGTTAATCTTAGAGGTCTAAATTTTGATTTATATACCTTGATTTTTTTATACTTTTTTTTCGCTCCTTCTTCAGTTAGTCCAACGCATGCTAAATTTGGATTTGAAAAAACAGCGGTTGGAATATTTGAATAATTAAAATTTACTAAATTTTTAGAGGAAAAAGAATCAATCACCCACATTGCTTCAGCGATTGCAACAGGTGTCAACTGAACTTTATCAATTATATCACCGATAGCATAAATGTTTTTTTGGGTGGTTCTAAAATTTTTATCAACAACAATTGAACTATTTTTAGAGAGTTTTATGCTAGTGTTTTTTATATTTAATTTATTTAAGTTTGGTTCACGTCCAACTGCTTCAATTACTAGATCAAATTTTTTAAATGATTTATCTGAGAAATTTACATTTAAATAATTTTTTTCCAACTTTATTTTCAGAGGAAATTTCTTAGTTAAAAAATTAACTCCCTTTAGAAGCATTTGTTGCATCAAAAAATTAGAAATATCTTGATCAAACCCTCTTAAGATCTTGTCACTTCTTAAACTTATTGTCGTTTCTACACCTAAACCACAAAAAATTGAGGCCAATTCTAAAGATATATATCCTCCACCTAGTATCAAAACTTTTTTAGGAAGTGACTTTAAATCAAAAACTTGGTCTGAAGTAATGATTTTTTTAGAATTACAAAAATTTAGGGATTTGGGTTTTGTACCAGTAGCGATTATAAATTTTTTTGAACGAATTATTGTATTTTTAATTAAAATTTCTTCATTAGTTAAAAATGATGCATAATTTTCAAATAATTCTACTTTTGAGTCTAATAATAAATTTTTATAAATTTTATTTAACCTTAAAAGCTCTTTCTTTTTATTTTTTACAAGTTTTTCCCAACTAAATTTCGGCTTGGAAGAACTCCAACCAAAAGAATTCATCAAAATAAATTCTTCAGAGAAATGTGAAGCATAAGAATAAAGTTTTTTTGGAATACATCCTCTGTTTACACAAGTTCCTCCAAGGTCCCAACCTTCAGCTAAACCAACTTTGAAACCTTTAGATGCTGCATATCTTGCAGCTCTAACTCCACCCGAACCTCCGCCTATTATAAATATATCAAAAGAATTCTTCTTCATTAAAACAATCCTAAATTATTTATAATTGATAAATAAAAAAAAAGGGATGTAAAACATCCCTTTTTTGCAGTTAATGGAAAGCAAGCTTGCATTTTTANTAACGACCATATNATTAAAATATTTATTAATTAAGTAATTTTATTATAAAATTCATCCAAAACAGCCTGAAATTCCTCTTTTTTAAAATCATTTTTTTTAGTTTTTATAATTGAGCGTTCCATCACTACAGCTCCTAAATAATTCAATTGAAGAGAAAAACCTTTAATAAAATTATTACCATTTCCTCCTGATGATGTGCAAATAAGAGAATGTTTATCTTGAAAACCTTCTTTCCAGTCAGTTGTGGTTCTACTTATCCAAGCAATTACATTTGTTAAAATAGGTGAAATCCCGCCATTATACTCGGGACTGCACCAAATAATTGCATCAGAATCTAATAATCTCTGTTTGATTAAAGAAATATTATCAGGAAAAGAATTTTTTTCTTTAAAATCTTCTTCAAGCGTTGGTGTGTAAAGGGGCAATTCAAAATCTTCTAATGAAATTAATGAACTTTTAATGTTATCTAATTTGTTATAATAATCTCTGATCTCATTAGATAGTTCAAAATTGGTATTTCTAGTTGAAGAAATTATTAATAAATTTTTCATTTTTTCGATATTAAATTAGTTTATATCTAATGCAAATCTTTTTAAAATTTCCATATTAACTTTGTCTAAAACTGATTTATTTGTAGCTGCTAGAATTATTTTTGGAGCCACTGACTTTTCAAAAGCCTCCAACCATCTATCAATGCAAATACACCATTTATCTCCAGCTTTTAAACCAGGAAAATTAAATTCTGGTTTTGGACTNATTAGATCATTCCCCTTACTTAGAGAAAACTCTAAAAATTTTTTACTCATGATAGCACAAACTATATGTTGTCCAACATCACTTTTAGATGAATTACAACATCCGTCTCTAAAATATCCCGTTAAAGGGAATTGTGAACAAATCTCTAATTTTCTATTAAAAACATTCTTTTGAACTTTAATTTTCATCTTTTAAGTATTTTACTAGTTTCATATGTAGTCCCAAATATTNAACAAGAAAAAGTGAGCCTTTAGGAGAAAAACCAAATTTCTTATAAAAATTAATAGCTGATTTTCTAGAATTACACCACAAGATTTCGTATTTTTTTTCTTTAGAATCTTTAATTATAAATTCCATCAATTTTTTTCCATATCCTTTTCTTAAAAATTCTTTTCTTGTAAACATTCCTCTAAACTGCAATGTTTTGATTGATTCTTTAGATTCAATTAATGTAATAGCTGAGATAACATTATTCTCTTTAAACAATCCAAAATGTCTTGTTTTTTTTAATAAATCTACTTCATATTTTGATAATTTTTTTGATAATCCGGGATACAATTCTTGGTTTCTAAACTTTCTTAGAGTTCTTAGGTTTATTTTTTTTATACTTATATTATCATCTTTAACAACAGGATCATAACCACTCTTTCCAAATGGATGACATTTTAATAATCTGCTTATTGTTAAATAAAGGCCTTTTATAAAACTGTATCTCTTAAATGATTCAATAGAATAATTAGAACAAGTTGGATAGAATCTACAATTTCCTCCAATTAGAGGAGATATTATGATTTGGTAAAGTTTAATTAATAAAATTAATACATAATTAAATGGTCTAAATCTTTGTTTTTTTCCATAATGTTCCATTAGGTGTATCCTCAAGTTCAATATTAATTTTTTTCAAATCTTCTCTAATTTGATCAGCTTTTTCATATTGGTTGTTTTTTCTTGCAAGATTTCTTTCATTTATCATTTTATTAATAAGATTTTCATTAGGTTCAAATTCTGCATTAGGTCTTTTTTTAGTCTGTTCAACTATATCCAAACCTAAAATACTTATGGCTTTGAAAATTGCGAATTTAATTTTCCGTTTTTTAGATCTAGGTATTTTTTTTATTTCAGAGAACCATTTATTCAGAACTCCAAGGGATTTTGGCGTGTTTAGATCATCGTAGATAGCTTCATTAAATTCATCAAAAAAAAAACCAGAATCATCCTCATGGTCTAAATCACCTAGTTCTAGAATTGTCTTTGAAAGTCTGTAGATTGTTTTCTCAGATTGGTTTAAGATTTTTTCTGACCAATCTAATGGTTGACGATAATGAGAAGATAATAAACTTAAACGAATTGCCTGACCTGAAAAAAATTTTAGTAATTTATTAATAATTTGAATATTTCCCAATGATTTGGACATTTTTTCTCCGTTATAAGTAACAAATCCATTATGAAACCAATAATTACAGAATGAAGTTGGATGACAATTTATTTTATTTAAAGAACAACTTTGAGCAATTTCATTTTCGTGATGAGGAAAGGTTAAATCAACACCACCACAATGAATATCAAATGGAATACCTAAACATTTTTCTGACATAGCACTACATTCTATATGCCAGCCTGGCCTTCCTTTTCCCCAAGGAGAGTCCCAGCTAGGTTCGTTATTCTTACTTGGTTTCCATAAAATAAAATCCTGTGGATTTTTTTTAAATTTTGCAATTTCAATTCTACTACCGGCAATTTGTTCTTCTTTATTTCTTCCAGATAAAATTCCATAATATTTATACTTTTCTACATCAAACAGAACATTTCCACTAGATATATAAGCACAATCATTTTTAATTAATTGCTTAATAATTTTAATCATTTCAGGTATATGGTTTGTTGCTTTTGGTTGGACAGTTGGTGGCATAACATCAATATCAAGCATATCCTGATTATAAATTTTACTAAATTTATCTGTTATATCCTTAATAGGAATATTGGAGCTAATTGAGGCTTCAATAATTTTATCATCAATGTCAGTTATATTTGATACAAACTTTACATTTTTATAAATTGTTCTTAAAACCCTGATAAGAAGATCACAAACCACAGCCATCCTTGCATTGCCAACATGTGCATAGTTATAAACAGTTGGACCACAAGCATAGACTCTTACATTGTTATCATCAATTGGAGTGAAAATTCTTTTCTTCTTTTTTAAACTATCATACAAAAATAATTGCATCTCTATCCTGAAAATTATTTTAAATTATCTTTTATGTATGATCTAAACTGCTCATTAACCAGAAAATAAAAACCGTTTTCTTCATGAATTGATGTTCCAGTTGAATGAAATTCATCTATGTGTTTTTTAAATCTATACAAATCATCAATAATATATTCTTTATTATTCATATCTTTTAATGTCACTTTAATTTTATTCATTTTTTTTAAATATATATCTGAATCTTGAGCTTTTACCATCTTTGTTAGTATTATTTTCTCCCAAATCAATTATTGTAATCAATTCAAAACCCTGATTTCCAAAAGAATTATTAAGATTATTCTCTACTTCAACAAAATTGTGATGATTGATATTCGGATAATCTAAGACTTTGTATATAATTTTTTTCATAATAATTTCACCTCCAAGTCAAACTAAGCCTAGTCTATCGAATTTAATTTAGATTCAATACATTTACCAAAAATTGAATGGAGTGTTTCTTGATTTTTTAGTTTTTCATCATAATAATAAAAGTCAGCAAATGTTGATGAATAAATAAAATTGCCATTAAAATCTATATTAAAAACGTTTTTACTTGATTGTCTGTCTACACAATTAAAAAGTCTATCTTGAATTTCATCGACCCTTATATCATACCTCCAAGAGCAATTCATACCTTCTAGGTTTCCATTATTTTTTATTATTGTTAAATCAATAAAATGTGAACTTTTAGGACTATATTTTTTTTTATTTTTCATTTCTCTCTTCAAACTCTCATAAATATCTTGCCTTTTTCTTTCAACTTTTAATTTGAAGTTATCCATACCTAAGAATTTCAAGATTCTCTTGTGATCTTTACCAAGAAAATCAAGACCATGTTGTTTGAGTGTCCTACAATCATAGGAATAAGAAGAGTTGGAATTAGATTCAAAACAAAAAACCAGAATTATGAAAAACAGAATTTTCTTCATTAATTTCTTAATTAATCTATTTATCTTTCATGTTATGTATATCTTCATCCAAGTCTTGAATTAAAGCTCTTATTAACTCAACTTCATCTAAGATTTCTTTATTCCTTTTATCCAAGAAAAAAAATCCTGAAAACATGATAACAATTATTATAAATATTCCTATTAAACCAGCATTTATTTTATTCATAAAAAAGTCTCATTAAAATTATATTTTAAAAAAAATTGTAAGTTAATTAAATTGTTGTTTTTTTAGATTTTTGAAAAATTCTGTAATAGAAGTTTTTAAAATCATACATTTTCTTTTGTTATCATCGTTTATAAAAAGGCTTGATCTATTAATTCTCATGTATAACTGATCTTTTAAATCTGTTCTTTCTAGATAGACATAATCTTTGTCTGATAAATAATGGTAATCATTATTATTTGTTTCAATAAATCCATCACTCTTATGATAAGTGATTTCTGAGAAAAAAGTATTATCTAAAAATTCAAATCCAATTTTTAAATTTTCCAAATCACAAATAAGTTTCAAACCTTTAAGATTACTATGATGTTTGGAATTTAATTCAAAAAAAAACAATAGGGCTAAAAACGTAATAATTATGTTTTTAAAATTCATATTTAATATTTTTGTTATTTATTATATTCTATGTACATTAATCTAAACTATTTTAATTTTATTTTTATGAAAAAATATATCTTATTTTATTTTATTTTTTTTAGTCCAAGTTACTTATTGGCAGATTGGTTTCAAATTTTTTCTGTTGATAAAGGAGATCTTTTCATAGATACAGAATCTATTAAAAAAAATAATAATAAAGTAATTTTTGATCAATTAGTAAATTACAAAAAAAGTCAAAAAAATGGAATGCTTTCACTAAAAACTATTACTGAAATTAATTGTCAAAATCTCCAAACTAGAGATCTTAATTATGAAATATATAAAAAAAGAATGGGTTTAGGAAAGAATTTTTATACAGGAAAACCGAAGAAAAAATGGAAAAACTCTAAGCAAGGAACAAGTGCTCAATTTTTAAATAAAGTTTTATGCGATAGAGTTATTCCAAAATAAATCTGAAACTATTCTTCCTTTTCTCCATCAGGATATAAATTTTGCTCAACTTCTTTTCTTGCACCTTCCGATTCAACATCTGAAATATCTAATCTTCTTACCATTTTTCTAATTAATTCCATTTCATCATCTTTAATGTTTTCCTCTGTAGAAAGCACTCTTTCCCAAAGAAATTCAACTAACTCGTACTTTTCTCTATAAACTTCAACTTGCTCAACCTTTTTTGTTAAGGAATAACCTAAGTCTCTTTCAACAAGAACAGTTGATGCATTTGATGTAATCCCAAATTGAGCACTTAAAAGATTTTTTAAAATTTTAAGATCATCTTGAGAAATTTTTCCGTCAATTGTTGAGCATTCTGTGAGTAAAAGTCCAACTAATACTGATTTTTCAAATGCTTTTAGTTTATTATAAGCCACCTTTCCTGAATTTATAGAATCAATAGCTTTACTAACTTTAGCTCTTTCATTTCCTTGTTTTTTTGTTTCCCCAATTTCTGGTTTCTCAAATGAAAATTTTTCTGCTGTTGATTCAAGTAATTCCACCTCAAAATCATCTTCATCTCCTTTAGACAAACAAGTTTGCCATAAATAAATAAACATTTGCGTTAAATCTCCTTCAAGAAATTTTGATTTTAGAATTTCGAACAGAGAATCATCATTAGTATCTGTGATTAATTTGTTTACATATGATTCATCTTCACTAAATTTATTAATAAACATTTTCATGATATTATTTTTAAAATTTGAATCTTGCTGAATTTTTTCAAGATTTGAAGAATGCAATAATGTTATTCCAACTGAGATTCTTTCTTCTGGAGATAGATTGCCAAAATAAATCTTATTGGAATTATTTACAAAGGATTTTATTTCAGAGGGTGAAGCAGAAGTTTGTGTTGTTTTTTCAGCTACTTTTTCATCAGATTCGCCAGTGTCCAGACTAACTTCATAAGACTTTACAATACCAAGTGTGCCTACCGAACGCTCAATGGCTGCATCATCTAATAATGTATTTTCTTCCGTTTCAATTATTGCTACAAGTTTAACTTTTTTCCCCATGTAGCTCCTTTTTTACAAAAATGAATATGTATTTTAGCATATTTAAATATTTAAGGTTGTGATACAAGAAAATTATAATTTTTAAGTTATTAATAAATTTTTTTTTCAAACAAGTATTTTTTTTTTTTATCAACTATACAATTATAAAGTAAAAATTTAATGGAGATAATTATGAGTACATCAAATAATAATAGTAAAAATATTTTGAAAAATAAAAACAAAATTTTTCAAATAAGTGCAGATGTTCATGGCAATGAAATGTTAGTTTTTCAATCACGCTCGCTTATTGAAGAAAATAGATTAATGATTCTAAGTAATTATACTGCTGCATTTTTAGGGAATAGACAATTGGCTAATAATAATACTGAATCTATTTTTGAAAATAGGTCTGCAATTTTATCAAATATAGAGGCTCAAACAGAAATTGAAAGTGATTTTATTGATGCCCAAAAAAATAAAGCATCATTAGACTTATTGAAACATAAATCAGAACTTAATACTGCAGCATTAGAAATTAGCGAAGAAATGTCTGAAATAAATTTAAAATTGATTGGCATAAATAGAAAAGTCATGGAGCTTAATCAATCAATTGTAGATTTTAACAGTGAACAAATTAAACAAAATAACAGTCTTTTAAATGGAAATTTACAACCTGCAAAGGCAAGCGAAACTAAAAATAAGAATATAATAGAAAATAACAATAAAATTATAAAAGAACTTGAAAAGAGAGCAAAATCTAATAAAGAAAGAATGCATGATTTACTTGCAACCTCAAAAGAATATTCAAATTCAATATTGGAAATTAAAAATGTAATTTCAGCTCGTAGATCAACAATTATGAAAAACAAAGAGACTATAATTGTAAATAAATCAAAAATTTTTATAAATTCAAAATGACTGAGAAAATAAATTTAGATAAATTTTGTGAATTTCTTAATAAAACAAATATGGACTTCACAGACTGGATTCTAGAGGAGTGGGAATCAATTGAAGAAGGAAACACCAAACTAGAAGGTATGACAAAAAGTCAATGGGTAAATTTATATTTACAATTTTTAAAAAATATAGATTCTAACTCTTAGATAAAGTTTTGAGATCTAATTATTAAAATTCAATTAATTATTATTTAAGAGAGCTCAAGTTCATCAATTATTTTGTGAATATTTTTTTTAAAATTAAAAAATCCTTTATTAGCAAACTGCCAACAAAATTTGTCTTCTTTTCTAATAATAAAGTTTAAATTTAGTTTTTTTTTTAGTTTGCATTTAGTTATATAATCCAAATTTTCACCAACTGATGGATATAAAACATCAAAAGTCTTTTTTGTATCAAACAACACTTCTAATTCATTAGATTTAATTATCTTAGCATTATCTAGAACTGTATTAAAATCATTAATAAGAGATTTTTTAAAATCAAAAACATTCTTGCTGAGAAAAATATTTCTTTTTGAATTATCAAGTAGAATCACTAAAACTTTGTCATATTTTTTATAATCTATTGACATACTTTGAGGTAACAAATCATTTTCAAAAAGTATGATGGTTCTGTTTTTTTGAGCCAAACTATGCCTAATGTCATTTTTCTGAGTTGAATTCGCTTCAATTTCTTCAATTGGCTCAGCCTCTTCATTAAGGCATACATTTTTAAATCTATTATTTGTAAATTTTTCTATATTCCAGGATTTTGCTAAATAATGCTTTCCTTTTGTTTGAAGCCCCGCCACCCACCTCCAACTTAAGGTATTAGATGCAGCATCTCCATCTAAAAGATGTTCTAAGAAAAATTTTGCCCCTAGTTGCCAGGGTAGCTTCAAAGTAAATATCCATATACTTGCAAACCACATTCTAGTGTGATTGTGAAGATAATTAGAAGTTTTTAGTTCGTCAACCCACTCATTAAAGCATGAAATTTGTGTTTTACCCTCAATTGCTTCATAATAAGAATCATTAGTCTTAATTGCACTTAAGGAGTTGACAAAATCACCCCAAACTTTCTGGTTTTTTTCCAACCACCCTTTCCAATAAACTCTCCAAAAAACTTCTTGAATAAATTTTTCAACAGAGGAAAATTTATACTTTTCTAAGACACTTTTAATCAGCTCAAATTCACTGACTATTCTATGTGTCAAATAAGGCGACAAACAAGAAACATTTTCTCTGTTATTAACTCCAAAGTCAAAATTTCTTAATCTTGAGTAATTTGAAATATTACTTTTCAGAAAATTTTCTATTTTTAGGGATACAAGATCATAATTATTTTTCGGCATTAATTTTAAATGGTCTAATTTAAAAAAAAGTCACTATTTTTTTTTTAACAAATTTATTATTTCTGGATTCTTTTCTAATTTTTTTTTGTAACTTGCAAAAATTCCGTAAAATATTACCAGACAAATAATTATTAAAGGAAATAATTTTTTTAAATACTTCATTTTTTTTAATATAAATTCTTTATTTTATTTAGTTAAATTTTATAAAAAAAAAAGAAATTTTTCATATTTCAAAGATAAATGTTGGGAAACAAAAAAATGATAATATATAATTATTATGAAATTAAACTTTTATATAACTCTTCCTTCAATTCTTCTTAGTTTTCTAATAATTTTTTTTTTAAAGATTGAAACTTACTCAAAGAATCTAAGTAATGATAATAAGCTTGACCTAGAAAATTTAAATGAACAATGCGATAATGCACTAGAGTGGTATGACGATCACCCTGGATACAAAGGTGAATTTGTAAGAGTCTTAGATTATTGCATAAAATACGCTAAAGATATTAGTCCTGAGGGGTTCGATGTGAATCCTATATTATCAGATTTTGGAAGTATTAATGGTGTAAATACTCGTCCAAGAGATAATATCCATCAAGGTATTGATATAATAGGACCAAAAAACCAGCCAATAATAGCAATTGCTGATGGTAGGGTCTTAGAAACTACAATTGAAGATTGCTGGGGTGGTACTATTATAATTGATCATGGTAAATCTTTTGATTGAAAAAATCTGATTACTATTTACGGGCATGTAGGAGAGTTTCTTGTTAAAGAAAATGATAATATAAAAAGAGGTGAAATTATTGCTAAATTACCAAAAAAGATAAAATATCGATGTATGGCCAGAGTTCGTCACCTTCATCTTCAAATCGGTCAACAATATTGTCAAAAAGAAGAAAAAGATAATTGGGGTTGTAAATATTTTATAAAAGATTTTTATCGTTCTCTTAACCCTCACGATTATTGGGCAGATGGTCCCAAAAATGTAACATGCTTTGAAAAAGGAAAAGAATATAAAAGAGGTACACTAACATACCCTATACCATGTAGGAAAAATTAAGAAAAGTTTAGAATTTCTTAATTTTTATAATTCAAGTGATCCATTAATAACATATTTTAAAATCCTTACGACTTGATTCTGGTCTTTTGCAACTGCAGATGCAAATGCATCAACTTCTTTGAGTGCATGCTGGTGTTCATCGTTATGAATAATAATAATTGATTTATTTAATGCTGATGCGTATCCAGCATCAAAGGCTGCATTCCATTGTTTATATTTATCTCCAAATTTAACAATTACTACATCACTATCATTTATAGATTTTTTAGTTTTTATAGAATTTATTTTTGCACCCTTATTGTCTTTCCAAAAATTTTTTTCCTCTTCACCAAGGATTTCAATGCCACAATTATCTGAAGCATCATGATTAGTAATTGGTGAGGTAAAATTAATACTTAAGTCTTCTTCTTTACAAAGTTTTATAATATCTTCTCTCCACTTGGTATGAATCTCTCCTGACAAATACACATTTAACATTAAATATCCTTTCTATTTTAATTTTGTAGTCAGAGTTATGCAGTAATTAGATTAGTAATATAATAATTTTATTGATAATAGCTATGCAACAAAATTATTCAATTGTGCATAGTATAAAAAAATTAGGATATTTTCTATTTAAAGGTTTCACAAATTCCATAGATAGTATTACTTGAATCATAGCTTATATTCATTTGGTCGTATCTTGTTACCATTTCATATATCTTTATTTTTCCCATTTCTATATCTAGTGTTATTTAATCCAAAAGTATTCTCTGCTTTTTATTATTTTTTCTTTCAACTTTTCTGTAAATTTGAGAATCTAAATACTCAAAATTTGTTACCTCTTTAATTTTAAGATATGGAAGAAAATCAGATGTTATAAACATTTTTTTTTCTGAATCGACTAAAAATTTTCTTTTTAAAGATATAATTTTGTTAATTTTTTGTCCTTGTTCTGTGTAGTCAAATTTAATATGTCTTTTTAAATCACAGTAAATACTTAGCTGATCAGATTTTGTGTCATTAAGTACAAAAAATATAATCACTATAAACAATAGGTTTTTCATAGGAGAATCCATAAAGATCCAAATATAATAAGATCTAATAGAATGACTTTAATAAAATTACTCATTTTTAAATTGTATTTTTTTTTCTTTTTTTTAAATTAGTAATGGGGGAGTCTTAATTTATCTTTACATCAATTAAAACACATAAAAAAAAGAAACGATAATTTTTTCTCCCCTAATTTAATTTTCTTTTAAATTCTGCATTAAGTGATTAAGTTAACTGCTACTATAATTCACAAACTTATCTTTAAATCATTCTACAGTGACGGAATATTTTGGAAAAGTGAATTTAATTTTTTAATATCTTAAGAGCATTCTCATATTTCTTTAGACGATTTTTATCTTTTTCGGTAATTAATTTTAATCTTGATACATCCAAATTATCTTTTATATCTGAAATTTTGACTTTTCTTCCTAAATCATTTTTTTTTGCTCTTTGAATAAAATCTTCATATTTTTCTTGATCTGACTTTTTTGTAACACTCCTCAAACCAAGAATAATTTTTTTAGAAAACCCCTCTTTTTCTAAATCTTCAAACGACCATTTGGTATCTTCAATAACATCATGAAGAATAGCAACAATCATTTCATCATTTGTATTCATTGATAACATAACTCTTAAAGGGTGCAAAATATAATCATTTCCACCTTTATCTTTGGAACCTTTATGTGCTTCAATTGCAATTTCTAACGCTCTTTGTAAATCCATTAATTCACTACTCCAAACTACTCCACAGTAAC
>PALU01000024.1 GCA_002706585.1 Rickettsiales bacterium | reverse complement strand
GACCTAGAAAAATTCTCGATAAATTTTTTTTTTGAAAACAAGAAATCCTCAACTAGATCCTGATAATCTTCTTTGAATTTCATTTGAAATTTTTTTAAATTTAAGTTACCAGGCTTGATAAAGTTAGATAAATAATTTTTGTTATTAGATGAAATATTTTGAAACATTTCATTATGTTTCTTAGACTGTTGTTTTGCCCTATAAATGGCAACCTCTATTTTATTTGTTTTTAAGCAAATTTTAATACTTTTTTTTTTAATATATTTGTAGAGAGATTTAGGTACAGCTCTTTGATACCAGAATTGATTTCCATGTTTGTACAAATATCTCATTTATACTATATTACTACCACAATATAAAAGATTTTCAAATAAATTGGTGCGGTCGAGAAGACTCGAACTTCCACAGGAATTTAATCCTACAACGACCTCAACGTTGCGCGTCTACCAGTTCCGCCACGACCGCAAATTATATATTTATTCAAATTCTAATATTACTTGATCAACTTCTAAACTATCGCCACTATTTGATTTTATATTCTTAATTTTTGCATTTTTTTCAGATCTAATAATATTTTCCATTTTCATAGCTTCAATTATTGCTAATGGTTGGTTTTCTTCAACAGTATCACCTTCTTCCACCAAAATTGAAGTTAATAATCCAGGCATTGGAGACAACAGAAGATTAGATTTATCTTCCTTTTTACGTGGTATCATAAGTTTATTTAACTCAGCATGTCTATCTGTAAAAACATTTAATTCAACTTCAAATCCCTTATGATTTAAAACTAACTTTGGACCATTTCTTTGAAGTGCAAAATATAATAATTTATTTTCAATAATTACAGAAACTAATGGATGTCCAATTTTCCAATTACTTTTCAAATTATAATACTTTTTACCAACATAAATATCATAACTCTTATTAAAATTATTAAAGGTTATTGTTGTATCTTTTGAACCAAAACTTCCAATTACATTCCATTTATTACTTATGCGTCTATGAAAACCTTTCAACTGATTAGAAATAGAGGCTGCTCTACACATGTATTGAAAATTAATAAAAGTTGCAACTGCAAACAATTCATTATAATCCTTAATATTAGCTAAATTAGAATAATATCCTTCTGAATAATTTTCAGAAATAAATGCTGTTGAATAATTTCCTTTAACAAATTCATTTTTTTGAAGAATATTTGATAAAAAGTTTTGATTTGTTTGCACGCCTTCAATTAAATAACGATCTAATGCATTTATCATTTCTGAAATAGCTAAGTTTCTATTTTTAGCAAATGTACATAATTTTGATATCATTGGATCATAAAACATACTGATTTCAGATCCCTCAACAACTCCTGAGTCAATTCTGATATTTTTACTTGATGGTTCAATATATCTAGTAAGCCTTCCAATTGATGGTAAAAAATTTCTACTTGAATCCTCAGCATAAATTCTACATTCAATTGCTGAACCATTGAATGTCACACTATTTTGATTAATACTTAACTTTTCTACATAAGCAACCCTAATCATTTGTTCAACAAGATCAATATTTGTTACCAATTCAGTAACTGGATGTTCTACTTGAAGCCTTGTATTCATTTCTAAAAAATAAAAATTTTTATTTTTATCAACAACAAATTCAACAGTGCCCGCAGAATAGTATCCCACTGCTTTTGATAATATAATAGATTGATCAACCATTTTTTTCCTTAAAGTGTTATCTACAAATGGACTAGGAGCTTCTTCTATTACCTTCTGATGTCTTCTTTGAATAGTACACTCTCTTTCACCTAAGTGAATAAAATTACCAAACTGGTCACCCAAGATTTGAATTTCTATGTGTTTGGGAAATTCAATAAATTTTTCAATAAAAACTCTATCATCACCAAAACTTGCCTTAGCTTCGTTTATTGCAGAATTAAAATTTTCTTTTAATTCTTTTTCGTCAAAAGCAACTCTCATTCCTTTACCACCGCCTCCAGCAGACGCTTTTATCATTACTGGAAAACCAATTTTTTTTGCCTCTTTAATTGCATTATCTAAACCATCAATAGTATCTAGGCCACCTGGGACAAGATTAATTCCTGCAGTTTTAGCAATTTTTTTTGATTGGATTTTATCGCCCATTGAAGCTATGGCCTCACTGGGTGGGCCAATAAAAACTTTACCGATTTTATTTATTTCGTCTCTAAAATTTACGTTTTCTGATAAAAAACCATAACCAGGGTGAACTGCATCAGAATTAGTCTTCTTGACAGCTTTCACTATCTTATCAATACTTAAATATGATTCAGCAGAAGTTTGTCCACCTAAATTAATACATTCATCAGCTATGTTTGAATGGAGAGCATTAATATCTATATCAGAACATACGGCAACAGTTTTTATTCCAAGTTTTTTTGCTGTTTTAATTATTCTGCAGGCTATCTCACCTCTATTTGCAATTAAAATTTTTGAAAACATTTATAAACTCTACAATTACTAAAGTGGAATATTATCGTGTTTTTTCCATGGATTACTTAATTTTTTATTTTTAAGCATTTCTAATGATCTACAAATTCTTTTTCTTGTAGTATTAGGCATTATAACATCATCAATAAAACCTCGACTTCCAGCTATAAATGGATTTGCGAGTCTTTCTCTATATTCATTTGTTTTTTTCTCAATTTTTTTTTCATCACCAAGCTCTCCTCTAAAAATAATCTCTACTGCTCCTTTTGGTCCCATAACAGCAATTTCAGCTTGTGGCCAAGCATAATTCACGTCACCTCTTAAATGCTTAGAGCTCATCACATCATACGCACCACCATATGCTTTCCTAGTTATAACGGTTATCTTTGGCACAGTAGCTTCAGCAAAAGCAAATAATAACTTAGCACCATGTTTTATTATACCATTATATTCTTGGGATGTTCCTGGAAGAAATCCTGGAACATCAACAAAAGTAATAATTGGAATATTAAAACAATCACAAAATCTAACAAACCTAGCTGCCTTTCTTGCAGAATTATTATCTAAACAACAAGCTAATACCATTGGTTGATTTGCTACAATTCCTATGGGTGAGCCACTCATTCTAGCAAAACCTGTTATGATATTTGCTGCATAATCTGACTGCAACTCAAAAAAGTCTCTGTCATCCACAACTTTAGTGATTAACTCTTTCATATCGTATGGTTTATTAGGATTATCAGGAATTAGTGAATCTAGAGAAAATTCAAGTCTATCCGCAGGATCCTCAGATTGTCTTACAGGAGGAAGTTCTTTGTTTGACGATGGTAAAAAACCCATAAACCTTCTTAATTGAAATAGGGCTTCTACGTCATTTTCAAAGGAAAGATCTGCAACACCGGATTTTTTAGTGTGAGTGGATGCACCACCAAGTTCTTCATGACTTACTTCCTCATGAGTAACTGTTTTTAACACATCTGGGCCAGTTACAAACATATAAGATGTATCTTTAACCATAAAAATAAAATCCGTCATTGCAGGACTATAAACTGCACCACCAGCACAAGGTCCCATAATCACAGATACCTGAGGTATGACCCCAGATGATAATACATTTCTTTGAAAAACTTCTGCATACCCAGCTAATGAAGCTACACCTTCTTGAATTCTAGCACCCCCAGAATCATTCAAACCTATTACTGGAGCTCCAACCTGCAAAGCCTTATCCATAATTTTACATATCTTCTCTGCATGGGATTCAGATAATGAACCTCCAAAAACAGTAAAATCTTGGCTAAACACAAATGTTAATCTACCATTAATAGTACCATAGCCCGTAACAACACCATCACCAGGTACTTTTTGTTTTTCCATTTCGAATTCAGAGCATCGATGTTCTACAAACATATCCCATTCTTCAAATGTCCCTGGGTCAAGTAAAATTTCAATTCTTTCTCGAGCCGTAAGCTTGCCTTTATTATGTTGACTTTCTTGTCTCTTTTCTCCACCACCGGCTACTGCTAATTTTCTTTTATAATCAAGTTTTTTTAAAATTTCTCTCATAATAATCTCTTATTTAATATCCAATACTATAAACTAATTAACTAATATTTTTAAAGAAATTTGAAATATTTTTTATTGATTCTAGATAATTATCATTTATCTTTTTTTGCTCATCTACAAGTCCCCAGTATTTTTGCTGGTAAATTGATTCAATATTGGATAATTCAAATAATTTCTTGGGTAAAATTCTATTATTTAAAAAAAAATAACTTAAGATTACGGATTTTGTAATTCCAGAGAGTTTATATAAAATAGTAATCTTAAAATTATCTAAATCATGAAGATATTTAATAAATTTTTTAATATTCAATTTTTCTTGCTTTGAAATAATATTGTTAAGGAAACAAAAATTTATTTTGAATTTACTTGAAAATTCAACAATGTAATAGTTAAGTTTTTTATCCATTTCTTCATTTAAAGATATAGTCGTCGAAACTCTATAAAGTGTGTTGTCATAATCAAGCATTTTTGAAATATTATTTATAATATTCACGTTTTCACTTTTAGTTAAATTACATGAGAATGATGTCAGATTAAAAATTGAAAACTCATCTTTTTTTTTTACTTCTATTTCATTTACAATGCTTTTTGCATGTGAATAATTTTTTGCGTATAAGTTTTTTTTATTTGGTGTTTTTAATTTTTTATTATTTTTTAAAATATAAAATTTTTTTTTTTCTTTGATTATTGAGTACATTTTTTCAAATTTTTGAATAATCCAAGGTTATATTATTTTGCTCTAAAATTCTTTTAAAATAAACTGGCAGATCAGCCCTTATTATAATTTTTTTTTCATCCAAACTAGTAAATTCAGTTTTAAATGCATGTAAGAAGAGTTCGTCATTTAATTTTTTTTCAGAAGATTTTATAAACTTTGTTTCACCAATTATTGGCATACCCTTTAAAAAAAAATGTTTTCTAATTTGATGTTTTCTTCCAGTTAATGGATTGATTTTTACTAATGATAAATTTTTTGAAGTAAATAAAGTTTCATATAATGTCGTAGCATCAGATTCTTTATCTTTATTTATAATGGGGATATCAATTTTACCTTTAGATTCTAAAATTTTCCCATTAAGTACTGCCAAATATGTTTTTTTTATTTTTCTATTTTTAAATAAATTTCCAGCAAAGGCAGCAGATTTTAAACTTCTAGCTAAAATTAAAATGCCAGATGTTTGCTTATCTAATCTGTGTATTAATTTTGGCTTTTCTTTAGCTGAAAATCTTAATCCCTCAAGAATACCGTCTACATTGATTTTTACTTTTGTACCACCTTGCACTGCAATTCCGCTAGGTTTGTTAATCGCAATATAATTTTTATCTTTATATATTAACCATGATCTTATTATTCTCTTATATTTTTCACTTATATAACTATTAGTTTGTTCTTCTGATTGAAGATTCAGGTTTTTATTAATTCTAATTACATCATAAAGACATAAATTATATGAATTTTTTACCCTTTTGCCATTAACTTTAACTAAACCTTTTCTTAGTAATGTACAAACATATGGATATGAAAGAGATTTAAATTTTTTTTTTTAAATAATAATCGATTCTTGTATTTTTAAAACTAGTTTCTACTTTCCACTCTGCAAAAATAGAAGAATTCATTTTATCAAAAACAACTATTTATCTTTTTTTGAAGTTTCTTTTTCTGAAGTTTTTTCCTGAGTAGAATCATCTTGTGTTTTCTGAGGTTTAGCTGATGTTCCTTTTTCAACCAAATTTTCAGCTAAATTATCTTTATTCTTATCTTCTAATTCTTTTCGTTCTCTATCAATTAGACCCTTTGCATTTAAGTCTCTGTCTACTAATTCAACTATGGCCATAGGAGAGGAATCACCACTTCTAAAACCTGCTTTTAAAACTCTTACATATCCCCCACTTCTATTACTGTATCTTTTTGCAAAAACATCAAAAACTTTTGTCACTAAATTATTATCTCTTAAAATAGAGAAAACCTTTCTTTTTGAATGTAAAGAATTATTTTTTCCAAAAGTAAGAATCTTTTCTACATAAGGTCTTAAATCTTTTGCTTTTGGTAAAGTGGTTTTAATCTGTTCATTGACTAAAAGTGATTTAGACAGGTTTTTTAACAATGAAATTCTATGACTAGTCTTTCTATTTAATTTTCTCTTTGCGATATTATGTCTCATCGAACATTCCTAGTATGGATCTTCTAGCTTTTTTCTAATTTCCTCTATATTTTCTGGTGGCCAGCCTTCAATTTTCATTCCTAATTCGAGATTCATTGTTGTTAAAATCTCTTTAATTTCGTTTAATGACTTTCTACCAAAATTTGGTGTCCTAAGCATTTCTGACTCAGATTTTTGAACAAGATCACCTATATAAATTATTTCATCATTTTTTAAACAATTTGCCGATCTCACTGATAATTCTAATTCTTCAACTTTTCTTAATAAATTTACATTTAAAGTAGGCTCCTCTGCTTGAACAGCTGATGGTTCTTCAACAGGTTCATCAAAATTAATAAACATTTTAAGTTGTTCATCTATTATTCTAGCAGCAAAGGCAACAGAATCTTCAGGAACAACCGATCCATTAGTTTCAATACTCATTATCAATTTGTCATAATCAGTTACTTGACCAATTCTCGAGTTTTCAACTCTAAAAGAAACTCTTCTTACCGGAGAAAAAAATGAATCAATATAAATAGTTCCTAAAGGTGAGTCTTCTTTATGATGTTTGACAGCTGGAACATAACCTTTACCCTCTTCGACTTGTAATGTTATGTTGACATTTGCCTTTGAGTCAAGTGTACAGATGTGAAGTTCTTTGTTTAAAACCTCTACATGAGCTCCACAATCAATATCACCTGCTTTGATTTCCTTTGGGCCTTGTGATTTAATAAAAATTTTTGTTGATTCAACATCATTCATTTTCAAAGCCAGCTGTTTGACATTAAGAATGATCTCAGTAACATCCTCAATAACTCCAGGAATAGAGGTAAATTCATGAGTGATTCCTTCAACTTTGATTGAAGTTACCGCCGCCCCCCTAATAGAGGAAAGTAGAACTCTTCTAAGCATATTTCCTAAGGTTTGACCATAACCATTTTCAAGCGGTTCAGCTACAAGTTGCGCATGTGTTTGACTTTCTTTATCTTTAACAAAGTCTATTTTTTTTGGTTTTATGAGTTCTTTCCAATTTTTATTAATCACAAATACATCCTTTTTCTAAGTTTATAAAATAATTTCTAAAAAACTAAACCCTTCTTTTTTTGGGAGGTCTACAACCATTATGAGGTATTGGAGTTATGTCTTTAATAATAGTAATATTTAAACCAGTAGAACCAAGTGCTCTTATCGCTGATTCTCTTCCATTTCCAGGACCTTTAATAACAATTTCTATATTTTTCATTCCATGTTCCATTGCCTTTTTGGCAGCTTCTTCCGCAGCTAATTGTGCAGCAAAAGGTGTTGATTTTCTAGAACCTTTAAAACCCTTGTTACCGGATGAACTCCAAGAAATTGTATTACCCACTGAATCAGTAATAGTTATAATAGTATTATTAAAAGTTGAATTTATATGAGCAATCCCAGAGGGCACATTTTTTTTAGTTTTTTTCTTTTTTGAATCTTTAGAAACCATATTTTTTAACTTGCTTTTTTCTTACCTGCGATTTGTACAGCTTTTCCTTTTCTTGTTCTTGCATTAGTATGCGTTCTTTGGCCTCTTACCGGTAGCTTGTTTCGATGCCTTAGACCTCTGTAACACCCTAAATCAGTTAATCTTTTAATATTGTTAGAAACTTCTCTCCTAAGATCACCTTCAACAATAAAATCTTTGTCTATACATTCTCTAATTTTTATAATTTCATCCTCTGTCAGTTGATTAACTCTTTTATTTTTATCAACATTAGTAGCTATACAAATTTTCTTTGAAAATTTTGGACCTATACCGTAGATATATCTCAATGCTATTTCCAATCTCTTATTGCTTGGAACATTAACACCTGCTATTCTTGCCACATCAATTCCTTTGAAATATAAATCTGGATTATATTTTTTTTTTTTTCTAAGTCAACAGTATCTAACTAATAATATTATTAATATTTTTACTTACTTGCTCTATAGAATTCATTCCATCAACTCTAGAAAGCAAACCTTTTTCATCGTAATATTTAACAATAGGAAAAGTATTTTCTTTATAAACCTCTATCCTATTTAATAGTGTTTCTATGTTATCATCTTGTCTTTTATTTTTTGAATCAGATTCACTTATTCTAGATCGGATTCTATCCTCTAGAATATCAAATTTAACATCAATTAAAATAGCATTATTTAACTCTAGTGAGATTTTACTAAGAGAATCATCAAGAACTTTAGCTTGACTAATATTTCTTGGAAAACCATCAAAAACGACATTATTATGTTTCAACTCCTCCATTTTTTTTATGATAAGCTCAATTACAATTTCATCAGAAACTAATTCTCCCTTCTTCATAATATCTAAAATTGTCTTACCATATTTTGAATTTTCATCTTCAGTTTCATTTCTTAAAAGATCTCCAGTTGATAATTGTTTAAAACTTAAATTATCTACTAAAATCCTAGACTGGGTCCCTTTTCCGCAGCCTGGGGGTCCTAACAAAACAATTTTTTTCATCTTCTTGATCTTAAACTTGATTTTTTTATTAACCCTTCATACTGATGTGCAAGAAGATAAGACTGGATTTGTGTTACTGTATCCATTGTAACACTAACNACNATNANNAGGCTTGTTCCACCAAAATAAAAAGGAACTTTATATTTCGATATTAAAAGTTCTGGCAATAGACATACCATTGAAAGATACAATGCACCGAGAACTGTTAATCTAGTTAAAACATAATCTAAATATTCTGCAGTGTTCTCTCCTGGCCGAATACCTGGAACAAATCCTCCATATTTTTTTAAATTATCAGCAGTATCTTTAGGGTTAAAAACAATTGCTGTATAAAAAAATGCAAAAAAAGCTATCATTGATATATATAATGTAAGATAAACAGGATGACCTCTGCTTAAAAAAACACTTAGAGTATTTAACCAATCTGGTCCACTACCCGCATTAAAACTCACAAAAGTTATTGGAAGAAGTAATAATGAACTAGCAAAAATTGGTGGAATCACACCAGCAGTATTTATTTTCATAGGTAAATGTGAAGAATCGGCTGCTCTACCTCCAGATCCTTGCTGTCTCTTCGGATACTGAATGAGTATCCGTCTTTGCGCTCTTTCAATAAAAACCATAAATGCAATTACAGATACTGACATNATCATTAGGAAAACTATGAATAATGTCGATAAAGCTCCAGTTCTCCCTAGTTCAAAGGTTGTACTTAAAGCTAAGGGTAATTGAGAAACTATTCCAGTAAAAATAATTAAGGATATCCCATTACCTATACCTCTTTGGGTAATTTGTTCTCCAAGCCACATTAAAAATAGTGTACCTGAGACAAGAGTTGAAACAGTTAGAAATCTAAAAAACATACCTGGTTCCATAACTGCTTGTATACCTTGACTATTCGACATATTTTCAATACCAACAGCAACTCCATATCCTTGGACCGTTGCTAACAGAACTGTTCCATAACGAGCATATTGATTTATTTTTTTTCTTCCTAATTCACCTTCTTTTTTTAATTGTTCAAGTTGTGGTGAAATGACAGTTAAAAGCTGCATTATAATACTAGCTGAAATGTAAGGCATAATATTAAGTGCAAAGATAGTCATTCTNCCAAGTGCACCACCAGCAAACATGTCAAACATACCCAGAATACCACCAACGTTTCTCTCAAAAACTTTTTCTAGAGCTACTGGGTCAATTCCAGGAAGAGGAATATATGAACCGATTCTGTAAACAATTAAAGCTAACAATGTAAAAATTATTCTTTTTTTTAGATCTTCAGCTTTAGCTATTGAGCCTAAGTTAATCCTTGATGCAAGTTGTTCAGAAACTGATGCCATACTTTATTATTCTTTTTTTGTTAGTTTTTTTTCTCTTGTTTTAGTCAATTTTATTTTTTGAGAGGTTTTTTGTGGTGAATTCATTACTTTTGTCTTTTCATTCTTTATTTTATCTTTCACGAGTTTAGAACTATCTTTATTTTCTTTGGTGACTTTATTAATTTTTCTCTTATTCTGGTCATCTTTTATTTTTTTATCAGAACCTTTATTTTCTTTTTTTTTATCTTTCAAAGATCTTTCTTTCACAAAATTAACTATTTTTACGTCACCACCAACTCTTTTAAATTCTTTTAGTGCTTTTTCTGAAACTGCATGCGCTTCAATTGTGAGATTTGATTTGAGTTTATCACCTAGTAAAATTTTTAAACGTGTATTTTTTTTTGACTTAGTCAATATAACTAAATCAGACAAAGAAATTTGCGATTTTTCTTTAATAATTTTTCTTTCTAAAAGTTCATTAAAAAAATTTGTATTTATAACTACTTTGCGGAATTTTTTTACTGTTTTAAATCCATGTTTAGGCATTCTCATATGTAATGGCATCTGACCACCTTCAAAACCATTAATTGAAACTCCTGATCTTGATTTTTGTCCTTTCATTCCTCTACCTGCAGTTTTTCCGTAACCAGAGCCTATACCTCTACCAACTCTTTTTCTTTTTTTAAAATTTTCGTTTTTTAATTCATTAAGTTTCATTCTGTATCCTTTGGTTCAACTTTTACTAAGTGTTTAACCTTTTTTATCATTCCCATTATAGAAGGTGTATCTTCTAAGATTCTCTCTCTATTAATTTTATTTAAGCCTAAACTAATTAATATTTTTTTTTGGTTTGACTTTCGACCAATTGGACTTCGAATTTGTTTGATTTTAATTTTTTGCATCTGAGCTCTCTTGATCACTTTTTCTTCTCTTAGTAATCTCATTAATTTTTAANCCTCTTCTGTAAGCTATAATCTTGGGGGAAGATGCATCTTTTAATGCATGGAAAGTAGCTCTAATCATATTATGAGGGTTTGATGTTCCCACTGATTTGGCAACTATATCTTGAATTCCTAGAGCTTCAAATACAGCCCTCATTGGTCCTCCAGCAATAACACCTGTACCAGAAGGAGCACTCCTTAAATAAACTTTACCTGAATCATATCGTCCATGAATATCATGATGAAGGGTTCTTCCTTGTCTTAACGGGACCCTTATCATATTGTTTTTTGCCTCATCTGTTGCTTTTTTTATTGCTTCNGGTACCTCTTTAGCTTTACCTTTTCCATGGCCTACCATTCCATTNCCATCACCAACTACAACCAAAGCAGCAAAGCTAAAACGCCTACCACCTTTTACAACCTTAGCCACTCTATTAATACTGACAAGTTTTTCTACTAAGTCACCATTATCAGAATCAGAATCTACAGTTTTTTTCTTCTCAACAGAATCATCTTTAATTGAATCTGTTTTAGTATCCTTTTTTTTGGGAGGTGCCTTTTTTAAGATTTTTCTATTTTCTGAAGAACTATCATTATCTTGAGATTTATTAGATTCATTTTTATTTTCAGAAACTTTTTCCTTTGTAGAAACTTTTTCAACTGTTTCGACTTTTTTATCAGTTAGACTACTATTTTCATTTTTCTGAACATTAGTACTTTTTTTAGAATCAGAAATATTTTCTGTTTTCTTGGTGTCACTATTTGCAACTACTTCTGAAGGTTTTTTGTCGGAAACCTCATCAACTTTAGTATCTATTTGATTCTTTGTTTTAGGAGAGGATAAATCTTTTTTATCCGACTTCTTTAAATCTGTAGAATCATTATCAATATTTTTTTTATTATCATCAGTCATATTTTTTTTCCATTAAAATTTTATTCCTTTAGATCTCACTCCCATAGCTAGCTCTTTAACTCTTCCATGGTATAAATAATTTCCTCTGTCAAAAAGTATTTTGTCTTTAATACCTTTTTTTAAAATTTTTTCACCAATAATCTCACCAACCTTAAATGCTATTTCCTTATGTTTAACTTTTTCATTNCCTATTGATTTATCATGAGAGGATGAAGAAACCAAAGTTAATCCCTTTGAATCATCTATTAATTGACCATAAATATGCTTATTTGACCTAAAAACTGATAATCTTAAATTTTCAGATTTTTTAAGTTTTAATCTCGTTCTATATGCCCTTCTAGTAGAATCATTTTTCTTATTCATCATTTTTTCTTACCTTCTTTTCTCCTAATATACTCATCTTTATATTTAACGCCCTTGCCTTTAAAAGGTTCAGGTTTTCTGAATTCTCTAATATTAGCTGCGACCTGTCCAACTCTTTGCTTATCAATGCCAGAAATTTTAATTGAAGTTGGCTTCGGTACCTCAATTTTAATATCACTTGGAATCGAAAAATTTATGGTATGAGAAAAACCAAGAAATAATTCTAAAATATTACCTTTTTGATTAGCCTTATATCCAACACCATTTAATTCTAATTCTTTTGAAAAACCATTGCTTACACCAACAATGACATTAAAAATTCTTGATCTTACAGTTCCCCACATCTGATTTAATTGTTTGGTTTCACCTGCTGGTTTTACAAAAATATTATTATCTACAAGTTCAACATTTGCCTGATTGTTAAACTGATAGGATAATTCACCAAGTTTTCCTTTGGCAAAAAAAATACCATTCTCGACCTTTACCTCAGTATTTTCTGGAACCTTAATTGCTATTCTTCCACTTCTAGACATAATTATTCCTTAAAAAACTTTGCATAGAATCTCTCCCCCTACATTTTCATCTCTAGCTTCGTTATCAGATAAAACTCCTTTAGAAGTCGATAAAATGGAGATACCCAAACCATCAAAATTTCTTTCTAAATCCTTTATTTTTGAATAAACCCTTCTCCCAGGTGTTGAAACTCTAGAAATGCTTTTAATAACTGGTTCTCCATCTACATATTTTAATTCGATTTGAAATTCGTTTTTACTATTTTCCATTTCAACTTTTTTAAAACCTCTTATATATCCTTCTCTATGCAAAACCTCAAGAACATTAGCTCTAAATCTTGATGCCGGCATTAAAACAGAATTTTTCCCTCTAACTTGACCATTTCTAATTCTGGTCAGCATATCTCCAAGTGGGTCTGATAAACTCATAACTAAATCCTTTCTTTTACCAACTTGATTTTGTTATTCCTGGTATTTGACCAATAGATGCTAATTCACGAAATGCTATCCTAGATAACTTAAACTTTCTGTATACACCTCTGCCCCTACCTGTAAGTAAACACCTATTTCTGATCCTAACTTTGGATGCATTTCTAGGTATTTTTGATAATTTTAGTCTTGCTTGAAATTGTTCATCAGCTGAAAGACGTTTGTTATTTGCCATTTTTAGCAATTTGTCATGCCTTGCTTTAAATCTTTCATACAGTTTAATTCTTTTTTTATTTCTTTCAATTATGCTTAACTTTGACATTTTTTTCTCCTTTAAACTTTAAATGGAAGGTTAAATCCTTTTAACAATTCTAATGCATGATGATCGTTGTCAGTTGATGTAACAATGGAAATATCCATACCTCTGACTTTATCAATTTTATCGTAATCAATTTCTGGAAATATTATTTGTTCCTTAATACCAATTGAATAATTTCCTTTTCCATCAAATGATTTTCTTGACAAACCTTTAAAATCCCTAACTCTGGGCAAAGCTATGTAAACTAGTCTATCAAGAAATTCATACATCCTATTTTTTCTCAGTGTCACTTTGCAGCCTATACTAAGGCCTTTCCTAAGTTTAAAACCAGCAATAGATTTTTTTGAGTTTGTTATCATTGGTTTTTGACCTGTTATTTGCATTAAATCTTCTGATGCATTGTTTATTTTTTTTGAATCAGCAACACTTTCACCTACACCCATATTAACTACAATTTTTATGAGTTTTGGAACCTCATTAATATTTTCTAAACTAAGCTTACTCTTCAAGTAATTTTTTATTTCTTTATTATAATATTCTTTTAATCTAGCCATGATAAAATTAATTTAAAGTTTCTCCTGATTTTTTTGAAAATCTGATTTTTTTACCATCTTCAAGAAATTTAAAACCAACTCTTGATGGCTTTGACGTTTTAGGGTCAACGATTGATAATTTAGATAAAAAAACAGGCATCTCAATTGATTCTATTCCACCTTTTGATGTTGCTGATTGTTTATTGTGTTTTTTTACAATATTAATACCTTCAACTATGGCCTTTGCGTTATCATCAACTCTAATTATTTTTAGAACTTTACCGTTTTTACCTTTATCTTTTCCAGATAGCACTACAACATTATCCCCTTTTTTAATTTTAAGTGACATTATAAAACCTCCGGGGCAAGAGAAATTATTTTCATGTATTTCTTTGCTCTAAGTTCACGTGTAACAGGCCCAAATATTCTAGTGCCTAAAGGTTCGCCTGTATTATTTATTAATACTGCAGAATTTCTATCAAACCTTATTGATGATCCATCTGATCTATAAACTTCTTTAGATGTTCTGACAATAACAGCTTTATGAATTTCTCCTTTTTTAACTTTTCCTCGAGGAATTGCATCTTTCACTGTAATTACGATTACATCTCCAATGGAAGCAAATCTTCTTTTTGAACCACCAAGAACTTTTATACACTGAATTTTTTTGGCACCAGAATTATCAGCTACAAATAAAGTTGATTGCATTTGAATCATAATATCACCTATGTTACTACCCATGTTTTAGTTTTGGAGATTGGTTTGTTTTCTTTTATTGAAACAATTTCACCAATTTCACATTTGTTTTTTTCATCATGAGCATGATACTTTTTACTTTTGTTAATATATTTTTTGTAAACTGGGTGCATTACTTTTCTTTTGACTAGAACTGTTACAGTTTTATCTGATTTATTAGAAACAACTACTCCTCTTAAAATTCTTTTTGGCATATTATTTTTTATCTCTCTTTTGATTAATTAAAGTTTTTATTCTAGCAATTTGTTTTCTTACAACAGAAATCCTAGCTGTTTTTTCAAGTTGACCTGAAGCCTTTTGAAATCTCAGGTTAAATGACTCTTTTCTAAGTTTTAACAATGACTCTTTTAACTTGTTCAAATCAAATTTTTTAAGTTCAGAAATTTTTTCCATGATTAATTCCCCAACCTCTTAACAAATTTATTTTTATTTGGAAGTTTAGCAGATGCCAATTCAAAAGCTTCTTCAGCCAAATCTTTAGCCACACCATCAATTTCAAAGAGTATTTTACCAGGTTTAACTTTTGCCGCCCAAAACTCCACGGCACCTTTGCCTTTACCTTGTCTAACTTCTGCTGGTTTTTTTGTAATAGGAACATCAGGAAAAATTCTAATCCAAACTTTACCGGATCTTTTTAGATGTCGAGAAATACATCTTCTTGCTGATTCTATTTGTCTAGAAGTAATTCTTGCGGGAGTCAAAGCTTTTAAACCGAATGATCCAAAATTAAGAGAATTTCCTCCTTTTGAATTACCATGCATTCTACCTTTAAATTGTTTTCTAAATTTTGGTTTTTTGGGTTGTAACATTTTAAGATTCACTCACTTTTGATAATTCACTATTTTCAGAAGTATTTTCTTTATTATTTTTTATATTAGAATCAAATTTCTCACCTTTAAAAATCCAAACTTTGATACCACAAATCCCATATGTTGTATTAGCTCTTGAAACACCATAATCTATGTCAGCTCTTAAGGTATGCAAAGGAACTCTCCCTTCCCTATACCATTCCATTCTAGCAATCTCAGCTCCACCTAGCCTGCCACTACAATTAATCCTAATTCCTATAGCCCCAAGTCTCATAGCAGATTGAACGGCTCTTTTCATGGCTCTCCTGAAGGCTACTCTTCTCTCAAGTTGTTGAGCAATATTATCGGCAACTAACTTAGAATCTAATTCAGGTTTTTTTATTTCAACAATGTTTATACTTACTTCCCCAGTAACCATCTTAGAAATTTTTTTTTTTAATTTTTCAATATCAGAACCCTTTTTACCAATAATTACACCTGGTCTTGAGGTATGTAATGTGATTCTTGCAAGTTTTGCAGGCCTTTCTATCATAATTTTAGAGATACCAGCTGATGACAAGTTTTTAAGAATAAACTTTCTCAAAATGATATCCTCTTGCAAGAGCTTAGAGTAATTTTTTTCAGAAAACCATTTTGATTCCCACGACTTAATGATTCCTAATCTGAATCAAATTGGATTAGTTTTTTGTCCCATCTTTATCCCTATTTTTAGTTATATCTTGTTTTTGATCTACTTTAATATTTGATTGAAAATCTGTTTTTTCCTGAACCTTAGTTTCATTATCTTGGTTTTTGTTTGGTTTTTCATTTTCAGTAATAACCTTTTCTGAAGATAGTTTTTTTGAACTCTTTTTTTGATTAGGTTTAGGTTCATTTTTTTCTTCTACTAATATTCTGATTTTTGAAAATGGTTTCAAAATTTTTCCTGATCTACCCCTTGCTCTGGGTCTAAATCTTTTCAAAACCATTGATCTTCCAACTGTAGCTTCTTTTACAAATAATTTATCTATATCTAATTGAAAATTATTTTCAGCATTCGACACTGCAGATTTTAAAACTTTTAGTACATCATAAGAAATTTTTTTCCGTGAAAACTCAAGAATATTCATTGCTTTATCAACTTTTTGTCCTCTAATAAGTTTTAATACAAGATTAGCCTTTTGTGAGCTTGTCTTTACAGACTTAGCTGATGCTTTTGCTATTGAATTAATACTATTATTTTCACTACTTTTTTGTGTCATTTTTTTTATTATTAAGTTTTCTTATCAGCATTATGACCTTTGTAAGTCCTAGTAGGAGAAAATTCACCAAATTTGTGACCAACCATATTCTCATTAACTGTGACTGGCACATGTTTTTTTCCATTGTGAACCCCAAAAGTTAAACCAACAAATTCAGGAAGAATAGTTGATCTTCTAGACCACGTTTTAATCACATCATTTCTCCCAGAACTTTTAACAGCTTCAGCTTTTTTAATCAAATACATATCAACAAAAGGTCCTTTCCAAACTGATCTAGACATAAATTTACCTATTTATTCCTTTTCCTTAAAATATATTTATTAGTTCTTTTATTATTTCTAGTCTTTTTACCCTTAGCTGAAAGACCTTTTCTTGAAACAGGATTTCTTCCACCAGAAGTTCTTCCTTCTCCACCTCCGTGAGGATGATCAACAGGATTTTTTGCCACACCTCGTACTACTGGTCTAAATCCAAGCCATCTATTTCTTCCTGCTTTACCTAATTTAATATTCTTTTTATCAGGGTTAGATACCATTCCAATTGTAGCCTTGCACTCGACTCTAACAATTCTAATTTCACCAGAAGACAACTTAATTTGGGCATAATCAGCATCTTTACCAACAATTTGAGCGTAAGTTCCAGCAGACCTAGCCAATTGGGCTCCTTTACCAGGTTTTAATTCAATATTATGAACAAGAGTATCTGTTGGAATGTTTTTTAACTTTATACAGTTTCCAATTTTAATATCCGCATCATCAGAAGAAACAATTTCATCTCCTACCTTAATTTTCTGAGGACATATTATATAAGAAAATAATCCATCAGAATATTTAATGAGAGCAATTAAAGAAGATCTATTAGGGTCATATTCAATTCTTTCTACTTTAGCTTTAGAGTCAATTTTATCTCTTTTAAAATCAATAATTCTATACTTTCTTTTATGACCTCCACCTTTTCTTCTTGCTGTTAAATGTCCATGATTATTCCTGCCTCCACTACTCGACAATCCAAAAGTTAGAGGTTTATGAGGTTTTCCTTTATGTACTTCTGTTCTTTTTACAAGTACAAGGCCTCTTTGGCTAGCGGTTACAGGTTTATATTGTTTTAAAGCCATTCTATTTTATCTCCACCGTTGTATCTATGGAATTTCCACTTTCAAGTTTTACAAAAGCTTTTTTAGTATCAGCTCGCACACCAATTTTATTTCTAAATTTTTTCTTCTTACCTTTTTGAACTAATGTATTAACAGATTTAACTTTGACATTAAAAACTTTTTCAACAGCTTCTTTAATTTGCAATTTATTAGAACTCGGAGAAACTTTAAAAACGTAATAATTAAATTGCGAAATAAATGTAGCTTTTTCCGATATAAGAGGGGAGCGTATAACTTCAAATAATTTTTCTGATGACAGAACCGTCATTTTAATAACCTTTCATTTATACTTTCAATAGCCTGAGAAGATAATACCAAAAAGTCTCTTTTAAAAATGTCGTAAACATTGATTCCAGCAACAGGCAAAACATCAATATTAGGAATATTATTTGAAGCAAGAGAAAAAGATTTATTAACTTCTTTTCCATCAATAAATAATGCCGAATCAATTTTAAGATTCGTAAGCATTGATTTGAAAAGTTTAGTTTTACTTTTAGAAATCTTAAACTCATCGATGATTTTAAGTTTTCCATCTTTAAGTTTTTTTGAAAGAGCAATTTTAAGAGCCAAATTTCTAATTTTTTTTGGAAGTTTATGAGAATGAGATCTGACCACAGGACCAAAAATAACAGCGCCACCTCTCATTTGTGGGGATCTCCTGCTTCCTTGTCTTGCGCTTCCAGTACCTTTTTGTTTAAAAGGTTTTCTGGTTGTGCCAGAAATTTCTGAAATTCCTTTAGTTTTATGATTTCCAGATCTTCTCTTAGATAATTGATATCTAATCATTCTGTGAATAATTTCTTCTTTAAATTCAACACCAAATATTGATTTGTCTAAATCTATATCTTTTAATGTTTTATTATCAAGTGAACTAATTTTTTCCTTCATTACCTTCAACCTTGTTTGAATCATTTACTGTACCTTGATCATTAGTAGGAGCGGACGGTTTATCATCTTTAACAACTGAATTATTTCCTGATGCTTTAGCTTCTGCATCCTGTTTGTTATTATCTTTATTAGGGTCTTCTCCTTTTTTTGAATCCGACTTAGAAACTGTTGGTTCTGTTTTTAGTAGCGCTTTTGGATCTATTTTCTTTTTTCCTTTAGTAGAATCAATAACTCTTATGAAAGACCCTTTAGGTCCTGGGACAGATCCTTTTAAAACAATTAAATTACTTTCTTTGTCAACTTTAAGAACAAGAAGGTTCTGAATTGTTCTTTTAACATTACCTAACCTTCCTGCCATTTTTTTTCCTTTAAAAACCTTTCCTGGATCTTGGCACTGTCCGGTTGAACCATGAGATCTATGAGAAATAGAAACACCATGAGTAGCTCTATTTCCAGAAAAATTATGTCTTTTCATACCTCCAGCAAAACCCTTACCTATTGTATTACCAGATACATCGACAAACTGCCCTTCTTCAAAATTATCAACTCCAATTTCATCTCCAATTTTATAATCGCCTAAGTTATCGACTCTAAATTCCCTTGATGTTAAATGAGATTTTGCATTCTGCTTTTTTAGAAAACCTTTAATAGGCTTGCTCAAAAACTTTTCAGCTAACCCAAAAGAAAGCCTTAATGCTTGATAACCGTTCTTTTCATTATTTCTAATATCTAAAATTTTACATTTATCAACTTGAAGTATTGTTGCACATTGGTTAACACCATGAGAATCAAAAAAACGACTCATTCCAATTTTTTTTGCTATTAAACCTATTCTCATAAATCACCTAAATCTTAATTTCAATATCAACACCAGCAGCTAACTCAAGTTTTTGCAAAGCATCAACTGTTTGCGGTGTCCATTCAGTAATATCCATAACTCTTTTGTGGGTTCTCATTTCAAGTTGATCTCTAGATTTTTTATCTACATGTGGAGATTTTAAAATTGTAAACTTTTCAATTATAGTTGGAAGAGGAATAGGCCCTTTAACGTTAGCACCAGTTCTTTTTGCTGTACTAACTATCTCCAGAGTTGTTTGATCCAAAACTCTGTGATCAAAGGCCTTTAACCTTATTCTAATATTCTGATTCGACATAAAAATTTCCTCTTATTACAATAAAACTATAACTTTAGTCAGTAATTTCAGCTACAACACCAGCTCCTACAGTTCTACCACCTTCTCTAATAGCAAATTTTAATCCCTTATCCATTGCAATTGGAGTTAATAATTCAACTGAAACTGAAACATTATCTCCAGGCATAACCATTTCTGTTCCAGATGGTAATTCAATAGTACCTGTAACATCAGTTGTTCTAAAATAGAATTGAGGTCTATAGTTTTTAAAGAAAGGTGTATGTCTTCCACCCTCATCCTTATTTAAAATATAGGCCTCAGCTTTAAATTTTTTATGCGGTTTAATTGAACCAGGTTTCGCAAGCACTTGACCTCTTTCAACTTCTTCCCTTTTTGTACCTCTAAGAAGCACACCAACATTATCACCAGCCTCACCTCTATCAAGAAGTTTTCTGAACATTTCAACTCCAGTACAAACTGTTTTTTGAGTATCTTTGATACCAGTGATTTCAATTTCATCATTAACATTTACAACACCTCTTTCAACTCTTCCAGTGACAACTGTACCTCTACCAGAAATTGAAAATACATCTTCTATTGGCATTAAAAAATCTTGATCTAGTGGTCTAACTGGTTGTGGGATATATTCATCAACCTTAGCCATTAACTCAAGAATAGCTTTTTTACCTGTTTCCTCATCTTTTCCCTCAATAGCAGAAAGGGCAGAACCTTTAATTATAGGAATATTGTCTCCATCAAATTCATATTTTGATAATAGTTCTCTAACTTCCATTTCCACTAAATCAATTAATTCTGGGTCATCAACTTGGTCAACTTTATTCATAAAAACAACAATAGAAGGTACACCTACCTGCCTAGCAAGTAATATATGTTCCTTAGTCTGAGGCATTGGTCCATCTGCAGCTGAAACAACCAAAATAGCTCCATCCATTTGAGCTGCACCAGTTATCATATTTTTAACATAATCGGCATGGCCAGGACAATCCACATGTGCATAGTGTCTCTTTTCAGTTTGATATTCAACATGCGAGGTTGATATTGTTATACCCCTCTCTTTTTCTTCTGGTGCTTTATCAATTTGAGCATAATCCATCTCAGTTGCACCACCTGTTTCAGATAAAATTTTTGTAATAGCCGCCGTCAAAGTTGTTTTACCATGGTCAACATGACCTATGGTACCAATATTACAATGCGGTTTGCTTCTATCAAATTTTTCTTTAGACATATTTATTCTCCTTAATAAAATTAGCCAGAAACTTTCTCCTTGACTTCTTCAGCAACATTCTGAGGTACTTGCTCATAATGATTAAAAGTCATTGTGTAACTTGCTCTACCCTGGCTCATAGAGCGTAAATTATTAACATATCCAAACATGTTCGCAAGAGGAACCATTCCATTCACAACATGGTTGACACCCCTTTGCTCCATACCTGAAACTTGTCCTCTTCTAGAATTAAGATCACCAATAATATCTCCCATATATTCTTCTGGTGTTACAACTTCAATTTTCATCATTGGTTCCAGTAAAACCGCTTTTGCCTTCGTCATTGCTTCTCTAAAAGCTGCTCTGGCTGCTATTTCAAAAGCCATTACACTAGAATCAACATCATGGTATGCTCCGTCAACTAATGTACATTTGAAATCAATAACTGGAAAACCTGCTAAAAATCCAGTTTCCGTTGATAATTTAATCCCTTTTTCGACTCCAGGTATATATTCTTTTGGAACTCTACCTCCAACAATTTTACTTTCAAACAAAACTCCTTTACCCTTTTCAAGAGGTTCAAATTCTAAATTAATTTTAGCAAATTGTCCTGCTCCACCAGATTGCTTTTTATGAGTATAATCAACAGTTGCTTGTTGAGTGATAGTTTCTCTGTAAGCTACTTGAGGTGCACCAACAGTTGCATCTACTTTAAATTCTCTTAACATTCTATCAACAAGAATTTCCAAGTGTAATTCTCCCATTCCTTTCATTACAGTTTGACCTGATTCATGATCTATACTAACCTTAAAAGATGGATCTTCTGCAGCTAATCTTTGGAGAGCTATTCCCATTTTTTCTTGATCTGCTTTTGTCTTAGGTTCAACAGCAACTTCAATAACTGGATCTGGAAACTCCATTCTCTCAAGAATTACAGCATTTTCAGGATCACAAAGTGTGTCTCCAGTTGTAGTATCTTTCAATCCTGCAACAGCAATAATATCTCCAGCACAAGCAACCTTTATATCTTCTCTGGAATTTGAATGCATTTGGAGCATTCTGCCAAATCTCTCTATTTTCTCTTTAACTGAATTAAGAACTGAACTTCCAGCTTCAATTGTACCTGAATAAACTCTCATAAAAGTTAGAGAGCCAACAAATGGATCATTCATAATTTTAAACGCTAAAGCAGAAAAAGGTTCATCATCAGAACTTTTCCTAGAAATAGCTTCTTCTTCTTTTTGATATTTAACTCCTTTGATATCTGGAACTTCAATAGGAGATGGTAAAAAATCAACCACAGCATCCAACATAGGCTGAACACCCTTATTTTTAAAAGCACTGCCACACAAAACTGGGACAAATTTACTTTCAATTGTACCCTTTCTGATCAAAGTTTTTATTTCTTCATTCGAGGGGGATGTTCCATCTAAATATTTCTCCATAATATTATCGTCAAGTTCGACTACAGTTTCTAGAAGTTTTTCTCTGTATTTTTCAACCTCTGTTTTTTTATCATCAGGAATATCTTCATAAGTAAACTTTGCTCCAAGTGTTTCTTCTTGCCATACTATGGCTTTCATAGTTATCAAATCAATAACACCTTTGAATTCAGATTCTGCTCCTAGAGGAAGTTGAAGAACCAAAGGGTTAGCACCTAATCTATCAACAATCATGTCCACACATCTATAAAAATTGGCACCAATCCTATCCATTTTATTGATAAAACACATTCTTGGAACTCCATATTTATCTGCTTGTCTCCAAACAGTTTCTGATTGTGGCTCAACACCAGCGACTGAATCAAAAACACAAACACTTCCATCTAATACTCTGAGTGATCTTTCAACTTCAATTGTAAAATCCACGTGTCCTGGTGTATCTATTATATTGATTCTTTTATCATTCCAAAAACAGGTAGTTGCAGCAGATGTAATGGTTATACCTCTTTCTTGCTCCTGTTCCATCCAGTCCATTGTTGCTGCACCGTCATGCACTTCACCAATTTTATGAGATTTGCCAGTGTAATAAAGTATTCTTTCAGTTGTTGTAG
>PALU01000023.1 GCA_002706585.1 Rickettsiales bacterium | reverse complement strand
TGGAACAATTGATGTTATATCCTCAGACCATACACCACATGACCAAGATGCCAAAAGATTACCTTTTGGTCAGGCTGAATTTGGTGGTGTTGGTCTAGAAACATTACTTCCGTTAACACTAAGTTTAGTGAAAAATAATTTTCTTGAAATTACTGATGTAATGCCCTTGATAACCTTAAACCCTGCAAGAATTCTTGGTCTTGATGTCGGTTTAATTAAAGAAAAATCAGAAGCAGATTTAATAGTATTTGATCCAAATAAATCTTGGAAAGTGAAACCAGAAAGTTTTTTTAGTAAATCAAAGAACTCTCCATTTGATGGAATGATATTAGAAGGAAAAAATATTATGACATTCGTTAGAGGAAGACTTGTTTATAAATTACATTGATATTTTTTTTGTTTTTCTAACTTCTTACCTAATTGGTTCAATACCATTTGGACTTTTATTATCCTTTTTTTTTAAAAAGACTGACCCAAGACTAAAAGGATCTAAAAATATTGGTGCAACAAATATTGCTAGGTTAAGTGGGTGGAAAATTGGCTTGCTAACTCTTGTATTAGATGTTTCAAAAAGTTTTTTTACAATAGTTTTTTTTTTAAATAAGGGCGAATACCTAAATTATGCAATGATTTCAGTTATTTTGGGACATTTATTTCCAGTTTGGCTAAAATTTAAAGGTGGTAAAGGAGTAGCAGTTTTTATTGGAATTCTTTTAGCATATAATATTTTTATTGGGATAGTTTTTTTATTTGTTTGGCTAATTATTGCATTTTTATTTAAGTTCTCTTCATTAGCTGCATTATCAGCATGTTCTTCAGTTTTAGTAATTCTATTATTGACTAAAGACGGGGAGTTACTTACATTTTCAATTATTATAACAATTATATTTTTAAAACATAAAACTAATATTTTTAGGTTGTTTTCAGGGAATGAGGCAAAAATAGATTTTAAAAAAAAAAATTAAATTTTGACATTTCTTTTTTATGAATATATGAAAACTGATTATTATGAAACTTCTTATTGTTGAATCACCTGCTAAAGCAAAAACAATTAAAAATTATCTTGATAATGAATATGATGTTGTTGCTAGCATCGGTCATTTCAGAGACTTGCCGAGAAGTGGTATAGGAATTGATGAAAAAAATGATTTTTTTGTCGAAAATTGGGAACTTGATAAAAAAAAAATAGACCCTGTATTAAAATCAATAAAAAATTCAAATGAGATTTTTCTAGCTCTAGACCCTGACAGAGAAGGAGAACTTATTGCATGGCATGTTCTAGAAATATGTAAAGAAAAAAAATTACTTGATAAAAAGGAGTTTAAAAGAATCGAATTTACTGCAGTTCGAAAAGAGGATATTTTAAATGCAATTAGGAATCCAAGAGAGATAGATCAAAATCTTGTCTCTGCTGCAATAACAAGAAGGTTTTTGGATCGTTTTTTTGGATATAAGATTTCTCCTATTACTAAAAGAAGAACTGTTTTTGGATCGAGTGCTGGAAGGGTTCAGTCACCTGCATTAAAAGTACTTGCAGAAAGAGAAAAAGAAATTGATCTATTTGTAGCAAAAGAGTTCTGGGAAATTACTATTAAACTAAAAGATAAAAATGGTACATTTATTAATTGTTCTGTAATAGAAGATGGTGGGAAAAAAGTTGACAAATTTTATCTTCCTAATGAAAGCAAAGCAAAGGATCTAGAAGAAAGAATAAAAAAAGATAAATTTCAAATTAGTAATATAGTTAAAAAAGAAAAAAAAAGAAACCCATATTCACCATTCTCAAATTCATTACTATTGCAAGATGCGTCTTCGAAACTAGGTTTTAGTCCTAAATATACAAATAAACTTGCACAAGAATTAAAAGATGGAATTAGCTCCTTAGGAGCACTTATTACATATCATAGAACAGATTCCAACATTATAAATAATAGTGAAATAAAAAAATTAAGAGTTTCAATTGAGAGCAAATTTGGTACAAATTTTTTGTCTAATCCTGAAAATGTTTTTAAGGAAAGATCAAAATTTGTTCAGCAAGGTCATGAAGCCGTAACACCAATTAATTTTGATCAAAGTCCTGACAAAATAAAATCATTCTTATCTCCAGATCAACTAAAGCTATATGATTTAATTTGGAGAAGAACTTTAGCTTCACAAATGAAACCTAGTATTAATCTTGAAACAACAGTTAATATCAAAGGCCAAAATTTTACATTAAGAGCGAGAGGAAATATAACAAAATTTAAAGGATTTAAACAGGTATATAATTATTCTGAAAGCAATGAAGAACTACAAAATTTACCAGATTTTAAATTGAAAGATGATTTATTTTTATCCGAAATAGAATCAAAACAAAATTTTACAAAACCTCCAAATAGATTTTCTGAGGCTGGTCTAATAAAAAAACTTGAAGAATTGGGTATAGGAAGGCCATCAACTTACGTTTCTATATTTACAAAACTTGAAGATAGAAATTATATTAAGATTGAAAACAAATCATTAATTCCTACCTCGACTGGTAAAATTTTATCTAAATTTTTAGACGGGTTTTTTAATAAATTTGTTGATTTTAAATTCACAGCAGATTTAGAAGAACAATTAGATCTAATTACTGAATCAAAACTAGACTGGAAAGTAACCTTAAATGATTTTTTAAAAATTCTAAATAATACTGTTACAGAAGTTGAAAAAAAAAGTATTTCTGAGGTAATAGATAAAATTAATGAAACAAGTCCTGAAATTCTAAAAGATAAAAATTGTCCAAAATGTTCAAACGGAGAATTAACAATTAAGTTTGCATATGCCGGTCCATTTATTGGTTGTACAAATTTCAACAAAGATAAAAGTGGATGTAATTATAGTTTTCCTCTGGGCTCTGATGAAAAAAATAAAGAACTTTTTGGTGAAGGAGTACTTATTGGTATCCATGAAGACACGCAAAAACAAATAGTACTTAAAAGTGGAAAGTACGGTAGATATCTCGAGTTGAATACAGATGAAAAACCTAAAAGAGTCAGTGTACCAAAAAACGTCTCAAATGATGAAATCAATCTTGAAAAAGCCACTATGTTGCTAAAACTACCTAGATTAGTTGGAATTCATCCTGAGTCAAAAAAAGATATATTGGCTTCAATCGGTCCATATGGACCATATATAAAACATGAAAATAAATTTATTTCACTCAAAGAAGACAACGTTCTTGAAATAGGAATAAACAGAGCGGTTGAATTAATCAATCAAAAAGCATTGACGACAAAAGAGACAATTATTGGTATTGAACCTGATTCAAATAAAAAGATTATTTTAAAAAAAGGAATTAAGGGTAGGCCTGACTACCTCTCAATTAATAAAAAGAATTATTCGTTACCATCAGAACTCAAAGATAAAAAGCTATCACTCGAACAGGCCCTCGAAATTATTAATGAAAAAAAGAGTAAAAAAAAAAAATTTAAAAGGTAAAAAAGAAATCTTTTTAAGCAATATAATTGATCAAGAAATCAAAGATAATGAACTTAGAATTGGATTCTCAAAAAAAATTCTAGAACTTTCTGAGAAAGTATCCTTTAGAACACCTAATTTACATGAAAATCTAACTCATATACCATTTGTAACAATTGACGGTGATGATAGCAAAGATTTTGATGATGCAGTTTGGGCCGAAGAAAACAAAGATATAATAAAAATAATGGTGGCTATTTCTGATGTGAGTTTTTTTATTGATCAGAATAGTCCAATTGATATAGAAGCAAAGAAAAGAGGAAACTCATTTTACTTCCCAGATAGAGTATTACCTATGTTTCCAAAAAAAATTTCTAATGATATTTGCTCTTTGGTTCCACAAAAAGAGAGGGCATGTGTTGTAATTCAAATTGATCTTTTTAAAAATGGGACAATAAAAAACTATAGAATTAAAAGAGCAATTATCAAATCTCATGCAAGACTGACATACGAAGAAGTTGATAAAATCTTTACAAATGAAAAAAATAAGTTTTTTCTATTAATAAAGAATTTATTTAAAGCTTACCAAGTTCTTAGAAGAAAGTCATTTACTCGAGGAAAAATAAATTTTAATTCAGATGAATTTTTAATAGAGTTCAAAGAAAATCAAGATTTTATTTTTAAAAAAAAAAAGAATCTTAATTCATATAAAGTCATCGAAGAATTAATGATTTTAGCAAATAATATAGTTGCCGAGATTTTTATAAAAGAAAAAAAAAGTACAATTTTTAGAAACCACGAAAAACCATCTAAAGAAAAGATTCAAGAGTTAAAGAAAATTCTAAATAATCGTAAATTTAAATCTTTTTCTTTTTTTTCTCAAAGTGATTTTAACAACGCAATAAAAATATCAAAAAAACAGAGGCTCGATTATATAAATAATATTTTATTAAAATCTCAATCAAAGGCATTTTATGAAAAAAAGAATAAAGGGCATTTTGGATTAGCACTTAAAAATTATACTCATTTCACTTCACCAATCAGAAGGTATTCTGATTTAATAGTTCATAGAGACTTAATAGATATACTATCTAAAAAAAAGAAAAGAATACTTACTGATATTTCAGAACATTTAACACTTCAAGAAAAAAAAGCTGACTTTTTAGAAAGAAACATAANTGAAAGAGCATGTAGTATCTATCTAAAAAAAATAAAAAAAAAAANATTTGTTGGGATAGTGGACGGTATAGAGAGGTATGGAATTTTCATAAAATGTGTTGATTATCCNTTTACAGCATTAGCAAGAATTAGAAAAATATCAGAATTTAATTTTAAGAAAAAAAATAGGGAAAATGAAAAATATGAAATTGGACAGTTAGTTGAATTTAAAATAAAAAGAAATAACATTTATAACGGTAAAATACTTGCTGAAAAGGTTTGTATTATTGAAGAATATGAAAGATACGAAAATTAAATCTTTAAAGAGAGGTTTTTTAAAAAGATGCCCAAATTGTGGAGAAGCTCCACTATTTTTAAAATATGTAAAAACTTTTAAAAAGTGTAAAAAATGCGGTATTGATTTTTCAAAATACAAATCTGATGATGGTCCAGCATATTGTACAATTTTTATAGTTGGTCATATTTTAATTCCAGTAATTTTACTTTCAGAAAGAAATTATAGTCCACCAATTATCTTACAAATGCTTATTTGGCCATTATTAACAATTATATTAACATTATGGTTATTACCTCGAGTTAAGGGTGCATTTATTGCATTGCAAATTTTTGTAAAAGACAAAACTTGAAATACTTGACAGATAAAATTTATTTTATATAAGTTTATTTATGGCAAAAAGTAATACAATACAAATCAAATTAGTAAGTACAGCAGATACAGGATATTTTTATGTGAAAGATAAAAATCCGAAATCTAAACCTGACAAATTAGAATTAAAAAAATATGATCCCAAGGTAAGAAAACACGTAATCTTCAAAGAACAAAAAATCAAATAACTCCTACTCTTCTTTTTTTATTTTTATACCTAATTCTTTTAAATGTTGGTCAGAAACANTTCCAGGTGAATTGAGCATTAAATCTTCAGCTTGTTGATTCATAGGAAAAGCTACAACCTCTCTTATATTGTCTTCATCCGCCAGTAACATAACTATTCTGTCAATTCCTGGTGCAGAACCACCATGAGGTGGTGCTCCAAATTTAAAAGAATTATAAAGCGATCCAAATCTTGAAATTACATCCTTCTCAGAATACCCTGCAATCTCAAAAGCTTTCAGCATGATGTCTGTTTTATGATTCCTTATTGCTCCAGAAGAAAGTTCAATTCCATTGCAGACAATGTCAAATTGCCATGCAAGAATATCTAGAGGTTCCTTATTATTCAATGAATCCATTCCTCCTTGAGGCATAGAAAAAGGATTATGTGAAAAATCTATTTTTTGTGAATCAGAATTTATTTCATACATTGGNTAATCTACAATCCAGCAAAATTCATAAGTATTTTTTTTTAATAAATTGAGTTCTTCACAAATTTTATTTCTTGCTATTGAAGAAAACTTTGAAGCTTTTTCTAAATCATCACTTATAAAAAAAACTGAATCACCATCTTTAATCTCAAAAGCTAATTTTAATTTCTCTAAATTTTCTTCTTTTAGATTATTCGCAATAGGGCCCAAGAATTTATTTTGTTCATATATTATATAACCTAAACCTTTTTGACCATTATCTCTTGCCCAATCATTAAGTTTATCAAACCAACTTCTGGGTTTTTTTGATGAACTAGGTGCTTTGATACCTTTAACAACAGACCCTTTGTTAATATTATTTTCAAAAATTTTAAACCCAGAATTTCTAAAGCATTCAGTCGCATCATCAATTTCTAAAGGATTCCTAAGATCAGGTTTGTCTGTTCCATATTTTTTAATTGATTCTATATATTTGATTTTTTTAAAAGGTGGTTTTGATACATCTTTATCAGAAAATTCAGAAAATATTTCAAAAATTACNGGTTCAATTGTATTAAAAATTTCATCTTGGGTAACAAATGCCATTTCAAAATCTAATTGATAAAATTCTCCTGGAGATCTGTCAGCACGAGCATCTTCATCCCTAAAACATGGAGCAATTTGAAAATATTTATCAAAATTTGATACCATTAAAAGTTGNTTGAAGATTTGAGGGGCCTGAGGTAAAGCATAAAATTTTCCTTTGTGAAGTCTACTAGGAACTAAAAAATCTCTAGCACCTTCTGGAGATGAAGTTGTAAGAATAGGTGTTTGTATTTCAATAAACCCTTTTTTTACCATTTTATTTCTTAAACTTTCAATAACTCTTGATCTTAATATTATATTTTGATGAATTTTTTGTTTTCTAAGATCTAAAAATCTATATCTAAGTCTTAAATCTTCAGGTGCATCATCTTCAACAGCAACTTGGAAAGGGATTTGCTGAGATTCATTTAAAATTTCAACCTGATCCACTATTACCTCAATTTCGCCAGTAGAAATATTTTTATTTTTTGTTTCATCAGATCTTATTACGACGTCCCCAGTTAGTTTGATAACACTCTCTAATTTAATGGATTCAATTAACGAAAAATATTTATTGTCTGAATTAAAAACACATTGAGTTAGACCATTTTCATCTCTCAGATCAATAAATAAAAGACCTCCATGATCTCTTCTTTTATTAATCCATCCAGACAAAGTTACTTTAGAACCTTTGTCTGAAATATTTAATTCACCACATGTATGTGATCTGTAAAAAGTCATAAAATTTGTATATTTTTTTTAAAATGATAGATTTTACTAGTGTTAATTTTAAATAATGGTCAATTAAAACAATTTTACCAAAAAAGTCAAAAAGATAAAATAATTGCCGTAGATACTGAATTTCATAGAATAAATACATATTTCCCAAAACTTTGTTTAATTCAAATTTCAAATTTAAGTGAATCAATTATCATTGATCCAATTGACTTTCCGATAGATTTCAAATTAATAGAAGAAATAATTTATGACGAAAAAATCAAAAAAATATTTCATTCAGCAAGCCAAGATATTGAAATACTATTTAATCTATTCGGAAAAGTTCCAAAAAATATGCATGACACACAAATTTGTTTAATGCCATTAGGATACGATAATTCTACAAGTTATGCTAAAGCTTGTGTAGATTTTTTAAAAATAGAAATTTCTAAGGAAAATCAATTTATTGATTGGAGAGTACGTCCATTATCAAAAGATAAGATTGACTATGCTATCAATGATGTAAAATATCTTATTCCACTTTATAAAGGAATTATGACAGGCTTAGAAAAAATAAATCGCGTTTCTTGGATTGATAATATGCATGAAAAAGTTTTTAATAAAAACAATTTCGAAAAAAAAGCAGAGAGAGCATGGGAAAAAATTAAATTTAATCCTAANAATGAATATGAGTTGGAAATTTTGAAAAAAATTTCTTTTCTGAGAGAATCATTTGCAATTAAACAAAACAAACCTCCCAAAAGATTTATAGAAAACAAATTTTTAATCAAGTTATGTAAATTCCAGTTAAGACCAGAAGAAATGAAAGAAGTATTAAAAAATATTAAGGACAAAAGACTTGAGATAGCAATAAAAAAATTTTTAGATCAAACAACTACCAAGAAAAAATTAAAAATATTTGAAGAAAAAATATGTTCAAAAAGAAAAAAAATACTGCAATTTGCTAAAATGTTGCTGGAAAGAAAGTCTAAAGAATTAAACATTCATCCAAGTCTTATTGCTAACAAATTAGAATTAGAAAAAATAGTACAAGGAGATGATAATATTATTAGAAATTGGAAATACGAAATCTTTTCAAAGGAATATGAAATGATTAAAAAATTAATTTGAATGTTTAATTATATTAGAAATAAACTTTTTTGATATATGAGCGTGATTTTCAAGCGAATGCTTATCAATCAATTTTGATATCATTAAAGCTGATTTATAGGTTCTTTCAATTCTATTTAAAATAAAATTAATGATATTTTTATCTAGTTTTATACGTCTATCTAAAAGATATTTCTCNATAATTTTCATAAGTAAATCTTCATCTGGTTCTTTTACCTCAACAACTAACATTGAAGAAAGTCTTGAAATAAGATCTTGAAGCTTGGTGTCTAAAAATTTAGGAGACTGCTTAGATGTTATTAATAGAAATGAATTATTTGAAGATTTAAGAAAATTTAAAAAATTTAGTATTCTCTCATCATATGAGTTTTTTTTTTTATTTATTAAGACATCTAAATTATCAAGGATCCAATTTTTTGAATCTAAATCCTTAATCTCAAAATTTGTATCAATTAACTGTTTAAGTTTATTTTGTGAAAGATATGTTGCATGAGACTTTTCTTCCCAGATCCTGCATATAGTAGTTTTTCCACAGCCTTCAGGACCATATATATAAACAAATTTATTTTTCCATAAGGGCCAATTTGCAACTAAATTAAAAGCAAGATCATTTTTTGCACTTACAAAAAATTCATTACTATTAAATTTAAAGTCGAATTTAAGAATTTCTTGTTTCATTAATATGAACTTATTGTAAAAGAATTCTTTTTATTAGGAATTGGAATCAACTTTATATTGCTAGGTTCCAAAGCTAAATTTAATTGCTTGATCTTGTAGTTAGTAAAAATCTTGAAAATAGCTTTTCCATCAGAAAATTCAGTTAAAATCATATTATCATCTCCAAGAATTTGTCTTATTTTATTTTCTCGAAGCAAACTTTCACTTAGTTTTTGAGTATCAAAACTTAAATAAATTTCTTCAAGCTCATCAGAATCCTCATTAATAAGATCAATTTGTTTTTTCCACCAAGTTTCTATTTCCTTTATTGAAATCTTAGCTATTAACTCCAATTGTGAAGTTTTAGATCTTTTTTTAAATAATTCTTCATCAATAATAAAAATTTCATTGAATTTATTTTGATTGAAAATCTTTGTTTTTAGAATAACCTCAAATAGCTTGTCTTCATAATTATAGTTTTCTTCAACGTAAATGATTAATGCTTTCTTTTTTTTATAAAATTCTAAAAAGTTTGACAACGAGTTTGTGTCATCATCTATTATTTGTTTGGCTGATATTTTGAGTTTGTTTTTATGACTTTTTTCAGGAAAAAAAATTTTAATTAGACCTCTTTCATCATATTCTTCTTTTAAATAATCATACCAATAATTGTCTTCTTCCCACAAATAAAATGTTTTAAATTTCTTCATGATTGGAATCAAAACATAACTTTCAGAAATAAATGTGTTTGTCCTAATATTTAATTTACTAAAAAAACTATTGATTTTTTCAGGGTTAAAATTTACATCAAAAATAGAGAAGTAACTTACATCTGATATTTTTTCTTTCTGCAACTGATAATCTTTAACAAAATTTTCAATTTTAAAGTCTTTTATTTGACGAATCATAACCAAATCATTAGGTTCAAGAATTTTCTCAGTCAGTATTTTAAATGCATTCTCGAAAGCAATCTTTTTCGCTTGTTGTCTTATATCAAGAATATCACGATCATTATCAAGAAAAACTTCGTTATTCTTTATAGAAAAAATGTTATCATCTGCTTTTAATTCAGATAATGAACACNTAAAAATTAAAAATAAAAATATTAACTTTATCAAAATATTTAATTAAATTCTTTTTTGATTTATACTTAAATCTAATACATTATTTTTTTTTTGAAATAGTTAAAGTAAAAAAGAGGAGATAGAAATAGGACTTTCTTATAAATCTGCGGGTGTCGATGTAAATAAAACTTCTAAACTAGTGGAAAAACTTGAAGATATTTCTCACAAAGGCCAAAGAAAAGAAATAATAAAAAATCCAGGAGGGTTTTGTTCCTTATTCGACTTAAAAAAACTTAAGTACAAAGATCCAATAATTTTAAGTTGTACAGATGGTATAGGAACAAAACTTAGCGTAGCTATTAAGCANGGAAAATTTAATTTTTTAGGGTTTGACCTTGTAGCCATGTGTGTAAATGATTTGCTAGCAAGTGGAGGAGAACCACTTTTTTTTCTTGATTATTTTTCTTCGTCAAAGATAGAAGAAAAACCATTTTTGGATTTGATTTCTAGTATTACATTAGCTTGTAAGGAATCAAACTGCTCATTAGTTGGAGGTGAAACTGCAGAAATGCCAGGAATGTATAAAAACGGCGACTTTGATTTAGCAGGTTTTTCAGTGGGTGTTGTAGAAAGAAGTAATCTTTTATCAAAAAGTAAAGTAAAAAATAATTCTACTGTTATAGGTCTAGAATCCTCAGGTTTTCATTCAAATGGTTACTCATTAATTAGAAAAGTAATCAAAAACTCAAAAATTAAACTATCTGATCCCCCNCCATACAAATCTAGTATGAAAACTCTTGGGGATGATTTACTTATACCAACAAGAATTTATGTAAAAGATCTTTTACCACTAATAAAGAAAAATCTTATAAGTTCAATTGCACACATTACAGGAGGGGGGATTTTTGAAAATTTATCAAGAATAGTTCCTAGGCAGTTAAAATCAACATTAGATAACAAAAAATTTGAAATACCAGAGAGATTTATTTGGATTAAAGAACAGGGAAAAATTAACAAAGTTGAAATGCTCAAGACATTTAACTGTGGAATTGGGATGATATTAATAATCAATAAAGAAAATAAAGAAGATGTATTTGATTATCTCTTTAAAAAAAAAATAAAGTACCATTTATTAGGTATAGTAGAAAAAACCAAATTATCAAAAAATGTAGAGATAAAAAATTTTGGCATATGGGATTTAATTTAGGCATCTTAATTTCAGGCAATGGATCTAATATGAAAAATATTATTGATGCATGCAAAAATGGAATTTTAGAATCACATGTCAGCATTGTTATTTCTGACAACCCATTAGCTAGAGGTTTATCACTAGCAAATAAAGAAAATATAAAATCAGTTTTGATTGACAGAAATCAATTTACAAATACTGAAAATTATGAAAATACTATTTTAAAAAAACTTAATTTAGCTGAAGTAAACTTNGTTTGTCTAGCAGGATTCATGAGAATACTTACCAAAAATTTTCTAAATAAATGGAATCATAAAATAATTAATATTCATCCTTCACTACTTCCTGCTTTTAAAGGATTGAATACTCACCAAAGGGCTCTGAAATCTGGGGCTAAGTATTCAGGTTGCACAATTCATTATGTAAATGAGAAAATTGATGATGGTGAAATAATTAAACAAAAATCTGTTGAAATTCTTGATTCAGATGACGAAAATTCATTAAAAAAAAAAATATTGATGGAAGAACATAAATTATATATAAATGTATTAAAAGATTTAGAGAAAAATTTTAATGGTTAATAGTAAAAAACACGAACAATTTTTCACAAAGTTCATTAAATGGACCTTGTATTCATGTATAACCATTACTGTGCTTTTATTTGTCTTGTGGTATTTTCTGATTAGAGTTTAGTTCTTAGAAAATATTTCTCTTTTTGAAAAAAAGAATTCAATCTCAATTTTAGCATTTTTATTACTATCAGATCCGTGAACTGAGTTTTCCTCAACAGATAACCCAAATTTTTTTCTAATTGTATTTTCTTCAGCATTTGAAGGATTTGTTGTACCCATCAAATCCCTATATTTTTGAATAACTTTGTCGCCTTCAAGAACTTGAATAACAATTGGACCAGAAATCATATATTCACAGAGATCTTTAAAAAAAGCTCTATCTTTGTGAACANCATAAAAATTTTCTGCATCATTAAGAGATAAAGTCATCATTTTCTGAGCTATAATTTTTATTCCACTCTTTTCAATTATCGAATTTATCTCACCTATAAGGTTTCGTTTAACTGCATCAGGTTTGATAATAGATAATGTCTGTTCCATTTAATTTCCTAAGTTTATAAGNTTTTCCATTTCATTTGGTCATATTCTTGAAAAGATTTAACATTATATCCGATATTTTCCAGTTTTTTTTTTTTTAAAATACTATCCGAATCACTTTGATATGAAAAAACTAAAAATTTTTCAAAAAATTTAAATTTTTTAATGGTTACTGAAGGTGATACTAATAAAATTTTAAAAAATTTAGGATAACTATAATTCAAATAATCTCCATTAAATAAAAGTATGTTATCTAAATTATCAATTTTTTCATCTAAGGTTCTATGCGGTAAAAAACAATCTTTTGGGGTAGTCCATAAAAATCTATCCAAATCATTCATTTCATCNTCACTTTTAAGGTTTATTAAAATTTTTTTTTTCTTCTTCAAAAGATCAGAACATAGTTTTGAAACTAAAAAATTAAATTGTGATTTTATAAAGTATAAATTTATTTCTGGTTTTGCTAGAAGGTTATTCATAATTTTTTTTTACAAATTCATCCAAAAGTTTTACACCAAATCCAGTTCCACCTGGTCTTGCAAAGTTACTACCTTTTTTTGACCACGTTACTCCTGCAATATCTAAATGAGCCCAAGGTGTGTTTTTAACAAACCTTTTTAAAAATTGAGCAGCAGTAATACTCCCTGCTCCTCTTGTACCTGTAATATTTTTCATATCTGCGATTTGACAGTTTAGAAGTTTATCAAACTCCTCATCCATTGGAAGTCGCCAGCTCAATTCTCCAGTCTGAGAGGATGCCTCTAAGATTTTGTTTGCAAGATTATCATCATTTGAAAAGAGTCCTGCATATCTATCTCCTAAAGCAACAATAATGGCTCCAGTCAATGTAGCTAAATCAACCATAAATTTAGGTTTGAATCGTTCGTTAATATACCAAAGAATATCGGCTAAAACCAATCTACCTTCGGCATCTGTATTTAAGACTTCTATGGTTTGACCAGATAACGATCTTACAACATCCCCAGGTCTTTGAGCATTACCGTCTGGCATATTTTCAACTAGACCTACAATACCTACAACATTTGCTTTTGACTTTCTAAGTGCAAGGGTATACAAAAGTCCTGCAACAACTGCTGCACCACCCATATCCCATTTCATGTCTTCCATACCACCTGAAGGTTTTAAAGAGATTCCTCCAGTGTCAAACGTTACCCCTTTACCAACAAATACTAAAGGGTTATTAAATGATGAATTTCCACCTTTCCATTTCATTATCAAAACTCTAGCTGGTCTTCTTGAGCCTTGAGCTACACCTAGAAGAGCATCCATCTTTAGTGTTTTTAGTTTTTTTTCATCAAAAATTTCTAGAGAAACTCCAACTTTCTTCATAACTTGACATAAATCAACAAATTTTTCTGGATAAAGAAAATTTGCTGGTTCAGAGACTAGGTCTCTTGTTAGAAATACACCTTTTGAATTATTAATACACGATAAAACTTGTTTTTGATCTGCTGACGACAACTTATTACAAAGTTTAATGGATTTAACATTATGTTCTTTCTTTGAAACTGATCTATACTTTTCAAATTTGTAATCCTTGAGAATAATTCCTCTGCAAATCGAATGAAGAAAATCTTTCTTATTTGAAATTCCTTTATCTTCAAAAAAGATCGATGCATGATCAATTGATTTTTTTTCTAAATATAAAAGAATTTTGCCTGACAAGATTTCAAATTTAAAGAGTTTTTCCGATGGTTTTATTTTAACTACGGAAAATGAATTTATCTTATTAGATTTTTCATAGTAAAAGGATTCAAAAAAAGATTTATTTTTCTTAAAATTTTGACTTTCAAAAACTTTTTTTAATAAATTTCTAGTATTTAAATCAATCAGGTTTGATTTTAATACTTCATTACCATCAACCACTAAGAAAACCAAATGATCACTTAAACCAAAATTTTTTGAAAATGTTATTTTCATATGTCAATTCTCTTCAAAATTTGCAATAAATATCTGTATATTGTTTTTTTTTTAAAATATCAATGAATTTAGTAGAAAAATATATTTTTAAACAACTTTTTTTTAATTCCCTATTAATTTTATTACTAATAATTTCAGTCTTTTCTTTAAGTAAAAGTGTACAGCTAATTGAATTAATAATTAATAGGGGGCTTCCCCCTTACTTTTTTATTAAACTCATTATGCTATCATTACCTCAAATAATACCCGTTTTATTGCCAATAATTGTTTGTTTATCGATTTTCTTCGTTTTTTCAAGAATGCAAACCGACAAAGAATTAATCGTTCTACAATCCTCTGGAGTTTCTGTATTTGATTTAGCTAAACCTGTGTTAATATATAGTTTGCTTCTTTCAACTCTTAGTTTCTTCTTTACACTTCATTTAGCACCAAAATCAAATGAAAATTTTAAAATACTTTTGTATACAATTAAAAATGATTATTCGTCAACACTACTTCAAGAAGGTATTTTTAATACTATTGGAAAAGATTTTACAATATTTATCAAAGAAAGAATGTCAGATGGATATTTGAATAACATTTTTATCCATGACTCAAGGGAAATTGAGAGCCCATCAACTTTGATAGCTCAAAAAGGAAAATTAATTAATGACGGATTATCAACAAAAATTTTACTCGAAGATGGATCACAACAATTTCAGTCAAAGGAAAAAAAATTATCTGTTTTATATTTTGATAAATATTTACTTGATATAAACAAAAATGAAAACCAATCAATACTTNATCGATGGAAATCTCCTGCTGAAAGAAGTTTGTATGAATTAAGAAATCCTAATCCGAATTCTGGAGATGATGTTAATAATCTTCAAGCCTTTAGAGCAGAAATAACACATCGTTTTTCGGTTCCTTTAAACACTCTCGGATTTTCTTTGGTTGTTTTAACCTTTATGCTTTCCATGCGTTTCTTTAGAGTTGAAAATTATGGTCATACTGTAAGAGTTTTTATTTTAATATTATGTCTTGAAGTAATCTCAATTATGGCAGCAAATCTATCAATCAAATATGCAAATATGCAAATAATNAATTTCTTACCATTCATTCTAAGTATTTTATTGAGTTTTTATTTTTTTGANATAACAAGAAAAATTAAGTCATGATAAAAAATCTTATAGTTTTTAAATACTTATTAAAAGGAAACTTGTATTCTTTTCTAATTGTTTTTATTTTTTCTTCAATTTTATTCTTTTCCATCGACTTGATAGAGTTGATAAGGAGAGGAGCAAGTAAAGAAATTGAATTTATTATCTTATTAAAACTTGCTATTTTTCATCTGCCATCATTATTTCCTATTATTCTTCCAACAGTTTTTTTACTTAGTTCTATGAATACATATATGAAATTAAATAAGAATAACGAATTGAGTGTGTTAAGGTCTTCTGGTTTTTCAATTTGGATTCTAATTTTTCCAGCAATTGTAAATACAATAATTATTAGTTTTGTATATCTATTTTTTTTTAATCCAATTTTTGCCTATATGAATATTAAGTTTAAAAATTATGAGAGTAATTATTTTAAAGGAAGTTCAGGTTTGTTTTCTTTATCATCAACAGGTTTATGGTTGAGAGAGAATAATGATGAATTTTCTTTTGTAATTAATGCGCAAAACTATTCATCTGAAGCCAAAACATTAAAAAATGTAATAATTTTTAAGTTTGATAAAATAAAAAATCAATTTCTTGAAAGATTAGATGTAGAAAAAATAGAAATGATAGACGATAAAAAATGGATTTTGAATGATGGCATACGGTTAGAGATTAACAAAGTTCCTCAAGAATTTAAGAAAATTGATCTTCTAATTGATTTAAGCGTTGATAAAATTGAGCAGAATTTTAGACCACCAGAAACTATCAGTATTTGGAAACTAAATGGTTATATAAAAGATATAGAATCTTCTGGTTTTTCTGTGAAAAAATTAAAAATTTACCAAAATTATATTTATTCATATCCATTAATTCTTATTGCAATGGTATTATTGGGTTGTCTTTTATCACTTAGAAAAGATAGAATAAAAAAAAATATAATGAAAATTCTCCTTGGCATAATCATTGGAGTGATGTACCACTTTATTTCAGATTTAATAAAAACCTTTGGCGTTACAGGTAACTTAAATGTATTTTTTGCTGTGTGGTCACCTCCTATAGTTCTTAACTTGCTACTAATAAGTGCCTTTATTCATTATGAAGATGGTTAGATTATTTATTTTATTAATAATTATAATTCACTGCGACCAAATTCTATCACAAGACAATCTTGAAATAAATGCTGACCAATTTACATACGACAAAGATAATACAAGAATATTCGCAACTGGAAATGTCGAAATTATTGATAATAAATTTAAATTATATGCTGACAAAGTTTTTTTAAATAATTCCTCCAAAGTGCTTTCTGCTCAAGAAAATATAAAGATTTTCAATTCAGATGGAACCATTTTGACTGCTAATAAAATTGTTGCTGATCAATCTCTTGATAACGCAATTATAAATGATAATTATATCTATTATCCATCAGAAGATTTAAAATTTGGTAAAAATTATTTAAGACTAGCAGCGAAAAAAGTGGAGAGAAGAAATACTGACTGGGAAAAAATGGATTATGGAATCTTTACGGCATGTGAAATTTGTTTTAATGAAGAAACAAAAAAGAATGACCCACCTTTAATTCAATTCAAAGCCAAAGAAATTATTCACGATAAAAAAAAAAATATGGTTAAATATTATAATGTCTTTTTAGATGTTAAAGGAAATAGTATTTTATATCTCCCTTATTTTTCTCACGCTTCTCCAATTGTAAGAAGAAAAGCTGGATTTTTAGCACCTAAAGTATTTCAAACTCATTTTTTCGGATTTGGATCAGATGTTCCATACTATTATCCATTTAGTGACTATAGTGATATAACAATTATGCCAAAATTTTCTTCAAAAAAAAATCCATCATTATTTTTAGAACATAGAAAAAATTTTAAAAATGGAAATATAAGAACAGAATTAAGTGGAACAGTAGAAAATCAAACTGTTCATCAACTAAAAACAAATAAAAAACGAGGTCATATCAAAACGTCAGGTTTTTTTAATCTAGGTGATGATACTTTTTTAGATTTTAATATCCACAAAACTACTGATAGAAACTACCTAAATACTTACAAATATGGTTATAAGGATGTTCTTGAAAGTAATTTTAAAATACACAAACATATAAGAAATAACTTTTATAGTCTTGAATCCTATTCATTCCAAGACCTAAGAAAAAATGTAAATCAAAGAGAAGTCCCAAAAATATTTCCTAGGATATTGATTGATCTTAATTCAGAAAAAAAATTCAATCAATTTAATTTCTCTACAAACTTAGAATTATCAAATATTTTAAAACCTGAAGGTAGTGAATTAAAAAAAATTTTTGTTAATCAGGATATTTCTTTTCCTTTTCTTTTAAAAGATGGGACTATCTTAAAACTAAATGGACATTTTAGTGTTGGTGGATATCATGTTGAAAAATATGATAACCCAGTGTCCGGAAATTTTGAATATAGCAAATATAAAATTAATTATTTCCCTCAAGCGTCAATTGAAATTTCCAAACCATATGCAAAGAAAAATAAAAAAAGTTTTTCAATGGTAACCCCAAAAATTTTATTTGTTAGTGGTAATAAAAATGCTTTCTACAGAAATATTCCTGATTTTACAGAACTTAACTTTGATTTTGATATAAGTGATCTTTTTAATAGAAATAGATTTTCTGGCAATGATAGGTTTGATAGTAATACAAGAATTGATTATGGTATTTCATTTTTTAAAAATTCATTATTAAATAAAAAAGATACATTAATTGAAGTAGGTCAAAGCTATAATTTTGAAAGACAGAGATATTTAAACAAAAATAGTGGAATCAATGAAAACTTTTCAGATATTGTTGCTAGATTAGACTTCAATCCACATTCACTAATTAACCTAAATACTTTTTTTAGTTTAAACAAAAAAGAATATTCATTAAGGACAGCAATAACCAATTTAAATTTTGGTTCCTCATCATCCTATCTTTCGATAGGAAACATTTATTCATCTCCCGTCGTTAATGATGATGGTGAAACCACAATTGAAAAAAAGAACCAATTTTCAGTTTTATTTAATCAAAGAATTATAGAAAACTGGAACTTTACTGCATCTTCAACATTTGATAAAAAAAATAAACTTAAATTTCATAACTTAGGAGCGAAAATTAAATATGAAGATGAATGCTTGGGTTTGTCTTTTTCATGGCAAAGGACTTACACTCATAATCCAGAAGATCCTACATCAAATAGCTTTATGTTCTTATTTAGTTTTAAAGAAATAATGGAAAATGATTTATAAAATAATTTCAAAATTATACCTCATAATTTTGATTGTATTTTTCTTTTTATTTAGAATTGATGTTAAATCAAATGAGGAGTTTGAAGGGATTGTTGTTTCAGTAAATTCAGAAGCAATAACGACTTTTGATTTATCAGAAAGAATCAAACTGGTTCTTAAATCATTAAGTCTTAGTGATAATATTGAGAACAGAGATTCTGTTAGAGAAAGAGTTCTAGACTTATTAATCTTAGAAAAGATTAAAAGAAAAGAGGTAACAGATTCAAACTTAGAATATACACAAGAAGAATTAATTACTTTTACGTCATCAGTCTATAATTTTCCAAAAGAAGAATTTGATAAATTTAAAGAATTTGTAGAAGAAGAAGGTTTGGAGATTGATGTTATCTTAGAGCAACTAACGACAGAACTTTTATGGACAAAATTTTCCGAACAAAAGNTTGCATCTAAGGTTACTGTAAATCAAGAAGAAGTTGATAAGATTATTCAAAGAAATAAAAATAAGGCTGGGAAAACAGAATTTAATTATTCAGAAATTTTTATTGAGAATAAAGACATTGGTTCTTGGAAAGATTCGCAGATGCGAATGAAAAAAATATTATTACTATTAAAAAATGGTTCATCTTTCGAAGAATTAGCAAAAAAATTCTCTGATGGTGTAACATCAGATAATGCCGGCGATGTTGGTTGGATTATAGAAGATAATTTAGAAAAAAATATTGAAAAAATTCTTAACGAATTAAAAAAAGGTGAAATTAAATCTGCTATTAAAACAGACAATGGATTTAAAATAATAAGAATGAATGGGAAAAGAAAAAATTCAAGTGGATCAGGAAATAAAGTTTCATTTTTAAAAATTTCATCATTTGATAAAGATTCAATTGAAAATTTAAGCTTAGATATCAATGCATGTAATTCAGAATTTAAAGATAATACTGATACCCAGTATACTATTACTCAAATAAAAAATATTCTTTCAAATGAAATTTCTGAAAGTTTACTTCCTTTGATCCAAGAAACTGAAGTTGGAAAAATGACTGAAGAAATTGAAATTAACGGAGAAATATCTAAATTATTTATATGCGAAAAAATCACAAATGATAAAGTTAACCCAAAAGAAAGAAAAAAAGTCGAAAATAAATTATTTAGTGAAAGATATAATCAGCTTTCAAGAACATATATTTCAAATCTTAAAAAGAGCGCTAATATTAAATATATAAACAAATAATTCATGAACAAACCAATTGTTATTTCTATGGGTGAACCTGCAGGCATTGCAACCGAAATAATCTTAAAAGCCTGGATACTAAGAAAAAAACATCAACTTTATCCATTTCTTTTAATTGATGATTTTAAAAAAGTAGAATTAGTAAATGAACTTTTTAGTTTTGGTGTAAAATTAAAAAAAATTTCTGAACCTTCTCAAGCAAAAAGTTTATTTCCTAAAGCGCTCCCAATAATAGATATTAGCAAAAAATTAAAGTTTGATTTGGGTCTCCCTGATACTCAAAATAGTCAATTTGTTTTAAGCTCAATCAAACAATGTACAAAACTTGTTTTGGAGGACAAATGTTGTGCTATGGTAACGCTTCCTATTTGTAAAGAAACATTAATTAAATCCGGATTTAAATTTAATGGACAAACAGAATATATATCTTACCTAACAGAAAATTTAACCAAAAAGAAGAATGAAGAAATAATGATAATGTCAACTCAAAAACCTATTGATGGAGGAAAAAACCTTATTGTTGGGTTGTATTCAACACATGAGTCAATTAAAGATGCTGTTAGTAAAATTTCTTTAAAAAAGATCTTAAAAAAAATAATAGCTTTTAAAGAATCTCTTGAAAAAATTTGGAAAATTAATGACCCATATATTGCTGTATGTGGGATCAACCCCCATGCTGGTGAAGGTGGTTTAATAGGAGATGAAGAAAAAAAATTAATTTTACCTGCTATTGAAATTCTTAGAAAAGAAAATATCAGAATAGTTGGTCCAATAAGTTCAGATTCATGTTTTTATAAAGAAAAAAGGAAAAAATTTGATGGAATATTTTGTTTCTATCATGACCAAGCCCTTATACCAATAAAAATTTTAGACTTTCTTAATTCAATAAACGTTACGGGTGGGCTCCCAATTTTAAGAGTTTCTCCAGACCATGGTCCAGCTTTTGATATTGCCAACAAAAATATCGCAAGTGTAGATAGTTTGTTGTCGTCAATAAAATTCATAAAAAATTTAGTTAATGGTTCCATTTAGAATAAAGAAAAAATTAGGCCAGCACTTTTTAAATGATAAAGAAACATTAGAGAGAATTTCAGTTATATGTAAAATTAAAAAAAAATCAGTCATAGAAATTGGTCCAGGAAAAGGCTCATTAACTAGACATATTTTAAAAAAAAATCCATTAAAACTCATTTTGATTGAAAAAGACCTCTCTCTAAGACCGTATTTATCAAAGATTAAAAAAGATTTTCCTAATTTAATTGAAATAATTTTTGCAGATGCCTTAGATTTGAAACTTAATAAAATTATTCCTAATAAAATTTTACTAATAGCAAATTTACCCTACAACATAGCAACAACACTTATAGTTAACTGGTTGAGGTATATTCAATCATTTGAATCAATTGTTGTAATGGTACAAAAAGAAGTAGCTGAAAGACTTACTGCAAAGGTTTCATCGAAGTTTTACAGTAGATTATCAGTTTTGATTCAAGTTCATGCAAATGTAAAAAAAATACTAGATATAGACCCTTCAAAATTTAATCCACAACCTAAAGTAGATTCTACAGTCATTCAATTAATACCAAAAAAAACTATTAACTTTGATTATGAAAAATTAGATCAAATTTTAAAAATTTGTTTTGCTCAAAGAAGAAAAATGCTCAAGAATAATTTAAAAAACATAAACGTCCCTATTGGAAAATTTTGTGAAGAAAATAAAATTAATTTAAATCTTAGACCACAAGATATAGAACCAAAGAACTACTTAAAAATGTCAGAATTTTCATCTGATTAGTTTCTCAACAAATTCGAAAATAAATTTTTGTCTAAATCTCTTTTTTCTTTCTGCATCTAGTATTAACATAACCTCATTAGTACAATTGGTAATATCTTTATTAATCAACACATAATCATATTCAATCCAGTGACTTATTTCATTTTGAGCTTTATCCATCCTTTTTTTCATAATAAAATCACTATCCTCAGCTCTTTTTTTTAATCTTTCTGATAGAATTTTTGTACTTGGCGGCAATATAAATATTGACACAACATCAGCTTTGGAAAAATCTGATAGTTTTTGACTACCCTGCCAATCGATATCAAATAAGATATCGTGTCCCTTTTCTATATTTTTTTCAATAAATTCTTTTGGTGTTCCGTACCAATGATCAAAAACACTAGCATACTCAACAAAAAAACCTTGACTTTGAAGGTTGGTGAATTTTTCTTTATTAACAAAAAAATAATCAACCCCGTTCTTCTCACTTTTTCTTTTTGGTCGAGTTGTATAAGAAATAGACATTCTTATGTTTTTATCTAACTCAAGTATCTTTTTTGCAATTGAAGTTTTACCAGCACCAGAGGGTGATGAAAGGACTAACATAAGGCCTTTGCGTTTAGTCATTTTTTATTTTCCTCATTTTTTTTATATTTTCTAAATGTTCTTCATAATTAGAGGAAAACAAATGTCCGCCATTTAGCTTATCAGCCACAAAATAAATGTATTTTGTTTTAGAAGGATTAGCTACCCCTTTCAAAGATTCAACTCCAGGATAACATATTGGACCTGGAGGCAGTCCATTATTAGTATAGGTATTATAATCTGATTTAAATTTTAAATCTTTTCTTAACAATTTTCTTCCTAGCTTATTTTGCCCTAAAGTTATTGAAAATTCTACTGTAGGGTCAGATTGAAGTCTCATTTTTTTATTTAATCTATTATAGAATACTCCAGCTACAAGGTTTTTTTCATTTTCAATAGCAGTTTCTTTTTCAACTATTGATGCAAGTATAAACATTTCATAAATATCATCGATCGGTATATTTTTATTTCTATTATTCCAAATTAATTCTGCTTTTTTTTTACTTAAAATAGAAATATTTTCTATTATCTTTTCTAGATTATCTGTAGCTTCATATAAATAAGTATTGGCAATAATTTCTTCTGGTATATCATGCATATCAATCGAAGCTAATGGAAAGAGTTGCTTTAACTTCAGAAGTAAATCATATTTTGAAGAACCCTCAATAATTGTAAATTTTCTAAAAATTGACTTACCTTTTAGGAGTTTATTAGATACCATTGATAGAGATAAATCACCCTCAAATATATATTCTCCAAATTTCAATTTTTTCTCTAAATTATTAATTTTTACCCAAATAATAAATAAATTTTCGCTTTTAATAATTTTTTCATGATGTAAAAGCGTAGCAATTTCTCTTAATTTCATACCAGGATTTATTATAATCTTAGATGAATCAGAAATTGTATAGGGTTTAAGAAAGATATAATGAGAAAGATTAAATAGGGTTACAAAGATTATTAAAAAAATATATTTTCGCACTAATACTAGATTTTTTTAAATATTAATGAAACATTTGTACCACCAAATCCAAATGAATTAGATAAAGAAATTAAATTTTCTTTTTCAATGCATGTATGCGGTATGAGATTAATTTCATTACATCCATCGGAAATATTATCAAGATTCAATGTAGGTGGTAAAATATTTTCTCTAATAGACAATATAGAAAAAATTGCCTCAATTGCTCCTGATGCACCAAGTAAATGCCCTGTTGATGATTTTGTTGAAGACATATGAATTTTTCCTAAATCTGATTCAAAAAGTTTTTTTACTGCATTAAATTCAATCTCATCACCTAAAGGAGTAGACGTACCATGGGCATTAATATAATCTACAGCACTAGAACTAATTTTAGCATTATTTAAAGCCATTTTCATCGCTCTATAACCTCCATTTCCATCTTCCGGTGGTGCAGTGGGGTGATATGCATCACCAGTCAGACCATAGCCTATTATTTCACCATATATATTGGCCGATCTTTTTTTTGCATGATCATAATCTTCGAGAATTAAGATACCTGCACCCTCAGATAAAACAAAACCATCTCTCTCTTTATCCCAAGGCCTAGAAGCTTTTTCAGGATTATCATTAAAATTTGTAGATAAAGCTCTCATAGCACAAAATCCTGCTATTCCAAACCTTGTACATGCAGATTCAGTCCCACCAGCAACCATAACATCTGCATCACCGAAGGCTATCATTCTGTATGAATCTCCAATAGCATGAGCTCCAGAAGAGCATGCTGTAACAACCGAGTGATTTGGACCTTTTAAATTATACTTTATTGAAATATGACCACTAGCCAGATTAATTAAGCATGAAGGAATAAAAAATGGAGAAATTTTTCTTGGACTTTTTTCTAAATTTTCTGAGCTCTTTCTTATACCATCGAGTCCACCAATACCTGAACCTACCATTACCCCAGTTCTCTCAGATTCTAAATCACTCTGAGGCTTCCAACCTGAATCTTTTAAGGCCTCCTTAGATGCAATTAAAGCATACTGGATAAATGGCTCCATCTTTTTTTTATCTTTAACTTCAATAACATTTTCAGGAAATAAATCAGTGTTTCCAGTTTCAGGAATTTGTCCACCTATCTTCGAAGTTAAGCCATCAATATCAAAACCATCTAATCTTCTAATTCCAGATACTGATTCCTTAATCTGACTCCACCCATGTTGTACACCGTAACCAAGTGGCGTACACATACCCATACCTGTTACTACCACTCTT
>PALU01000022.1 GCA_002706585.1 Rickettsiales bacterium | reverse complement strand
GTCCAGTATACAATTGTCTAGGTCTACTTATTCTTTTTGATTGATTCTCAGTCATTTCTTTCCATTGTGCAATCCAACCCACTGTTCTGGCCACAGCAAATATCACAGTAAACATTGATTCAGGTAGTCCTAATGCCTTTAAAATAATACCTGAATAAAAATCAACATTTGGATAAAGTTTTTTTTCTAAAAAGTAACTATCATTTAATGCTATCTCCTCCAGTTTAGTAGCTAGTTTAAATAATGGCACATTAAAGTTATCAACTTCTTTTAGAAGATTGTGACAATATTTTCTTAATACATTAGCTCTTGGATCGTAATTTTTATAAACTCTATGTCCAAAACCCATTAGTCGAAAAGTATCATTCTTGTCCTTAGCTTTTTCAATATATTTTTTTATCTGGCTCTCATTTTCTATTTGGTTTAACATTCTAATAACAGATTCGTTTGCTCCTCCGTGCGCTGGTCCCCAAAGTGAAGCAACTCCAGCTGCAACACACGCAAATGGATTAGCACCAGACGATCCAGCTATTTTAACTGTAGATGTAGAAGCATTTTGTTCATGATCTGCATGAAGAATAAGTAGTTTATCTAGAGCTTCTATCCTAGCTTTTGATGGTTTGTATTCACTACTAGGAGTAGAAAAGAGCATATGAAGGAAGTTTTCACTATAACTAAGACAATTTTTAGGATAAATAAATGGTTGTCCAAGAGAATACTTATAAGCCATGGCAGCAATGGTAGGAAGTTTTGCTAAAAGCCTACTTACAGCAACCCATTTACCTTCTGTTGAAGAAAAATCATGGGTTTTATCAGAATAAAATGAAGAAAGCCCACCTACAATTCCTACCATTACCGCCATAGGGTGTGAATCTCTTCTAAAACCACTATAGAATCTTAAAATTTGCTCATGAAGCATTGTATGATTAGTTAGAATATCTATAAACCTTTTCTTATTTATTTTGCTTGGAAGCTCACCATTTAGTAAAAGATAGCAAACTTCTGGATAATCTGATTTTTTGGCTAGATCCTCAATTGAATACCCCCTATGAAGAAGAGTACCTTTTTCCCCATCTATATAAGTTATTTCAGAAGAACAACTCGCGGTAGAAGTAAATCCCGGATCATAAACGAATAATCCAGTTTTATTGTAGAATGAATCAAGATCAACAACTGGTGGCCCATAGGAACCATCTTTTATATTAAATTCATAATGATTACCGTTTCTATTATCAACTATAGTAATTGTTTTTTTCTTCATAACTACCAGACTTTATTAATTCTTTCTAAAACCTCATTTTTACCTAATATAAAAAGAATCGATGATACTGATGGGCCATTAGCTTGCCCAGATAAAGATAATCTTAAAGGTTGTGCAACTTGTTTAAAATTTAATTCTAATCTATTGACAATATTTTTAACAGTTTCTTCTAAATTAATTTCATCCCAATCCTTTATCTCTGATAATTCAGAAATCACTTCATCTTTAATATTACTGGACTTACTCAGTATTTCTTGATCCGTAGAATCTAATTGAACTTTTGAATTAATTAAAAAGTTTATTTTATTTTTTAAATCTTTAATAGTTTCACACCTAGTTTTAAATAAGTTAATACATAAAATGGTCTTTATTTTTAATTTTTTAAAGCTATTACTTTCTTCATCGGAAGATAATCTTTGAATTTCATCATAAAGAGAATGATTGCTCTCGCTTTTTATATAGAAATTATTTAAAAAAAGAAGTTTTTTTTCATCTAATCTTGCTGGAGATTTTCCAATATTTTTAATTTCAAATAATTTTATTGCTTTATTTAAAGAGAAAAATTCTTGATCTCCATGTGACCATCCCATTCTCAAAAGATAATTTATAAGACCTTTTGCTAGAATCCCTTTTTTTTTGTAGTCGTTTACGGATAAAGCCATATCTCTTTTAGAAAGTTTTTGATTTTGTTCATTATGGATAAGTGAGAGATGAGAAAAGTTAGGAGAATAGTTAAGATAGTTGAATAAAACTTTTTGTCTTAGAGAATTAGTCAAATGATCATCACCTCTAATGATATCAGTAATTTTCATTTCATAATCATCAAGTACAGATGAAAGTAGAAATGTTGGTGTCATATCACTTCTTAAAATTACATAATCGTCTAGTTCAATATTATCTATTTGAACTTTTCCTTGTATTGTATCCTTAATATAAGTTGAACCATTAATTGGTGATTTTATCCTGATACAATATTTTGAGTTTTTTGGAGGTTTTTTTTTTGTCTCTCTCCATTCACTTTTAATTTTATTTTTTTGAATTTCTTTACTTTTTATTAAATTCTCATCATTAAAACATTTATATGCTAAACCGTTATTGACTAAAGAGTTTGCAAATTCTATGTGATTTTTAATATTGTCACTTTGGTAAATAATTTTTTCATCTGACTCAATATTTAGCCATTTTAGATCTAAAATAATTTTGTCAATTACTTCTTTTTGATTTCTTGATTTATCAGTGTCCTCAAATCTAATTTTAAATTTGCCATTTTTAGATTTAGCATAAATGAAATTGAAAAGGGCAGTTCTAGCTCCACCTAAATGAAGAAGTCCTGTTGGGGATGGAGCAAATCTTGTAATAATTGGCATAGTAAATTAATGTTAGAATTTTCTTAATAAACCAACTAATTTTCCTTGGATTTGGACTCTATCTTCACCAAATATTCGAGTCTTATAGTTTTTATTAGCTGGTTCTAGTGCAATTGAATTTTTGAATGATCTAAATTTTTTTAGTGTAACCTCTGAATCATCAATCAATGCAACTACAATTTCACCAGAATTTGCTACATTTATTTTTCTTATCACTACAATATCGCCATCAAAAATACCTTCTTCAATCATGGAATCACCAGATACTTCAAGTGTAAAATGTTCTTTTTTGTTATCTAATAAAAAATTTGGTACAGAAATTTGCTCAAAGCTTCCTGTAATTGCCTCTATTGGGTTTCCTGCTGCAATTCTGCCAAGAAAAGGAATATCAGTTTCATTTTTTACAATATTAGGCTTAATGCTATTATTAATTTTCAAAGCTCGTGCTTTGTGAGGTAGCCTTTCAATATACCCCTTTTGTTCTAAAGAAGATAATAGTTTATGTACCCCTGATTTTGATTTAATCGATAATTTGATCTTCATTTCATCAAATGTAGGAAATATTTTATTTCTTTCGAAATATTGCTCTAAAAACTCTAATAATTTTTTTTGTTTTAAGGTTAGCATAATAAATGTTCTACATAAGTTCTTTTTATAAGTCAATATTATAATTAACAAAAAGGCAAATCTTTAAAAAGTATAACTTCATATTCATTACCTTTTTTTATATTATTTATTTGCGAAGAAAGAACTAAAATTCCATCAGAATCCTTTAATTTCATTTGAAGAGAACTATCTTGATCATTCAAAACATTAAAATTATTACTATTTAAACTTGATAGTTTAATTCTTAAAAAATTTGTCAAATTATTTGAAATCGTTATTGATGAATTAGATTCTAATTTCCTTTTTGAAAAGTTTATTAATTTAAAACCATAGAATGAATTAATCATTTTAGAAAAAATAAAAAGTATAGATATAAAACAAGAAATAGGATTACCTGGAACTCCAAGAAAATATCTATTTGAACTCAATTTTCCAAAAGTGGTAGGTTTTCCTGGTTTAATTTTTAATTTGTCAAAAAATACTTTTAAACCATAATCTTTCAAAGTTTCTTTAACTAAATCATACTTTCCTTTTGATATACCTCCACAAGTCATAAGAAAATCATAGTCATTAGTTGATTCTAAAGTTTTTTTTAGTTCCTTAATATTATCTCTGACTGTAACAACCTTTTTTAGTTCATACCCAAATATTTCAGAATAGTGTCTAATAAAAATTTCATTTGATGATTCAATAAGTCCTTTAGGATTATTTTTAGAAATTATTTCATCTCCAGTTATTACGGCAAAAACTTTTGGTTTTTTTTTTACCAAAAGTTTTTTTTCTTTTAAGTTTTTTGCTAAAGCCAACGATCTCAAATTTAAAATGTCATTTTTATATAAGCAAATTTGATTTTTTCTAAAATCTTTTCCTTTTGTTCTAATAAAATTAGTTTTTGGAAAAGACTTTATAATTAGAATTTTTTTTTCTTTATTTATTAAAAAATTTTCCTTTGGAATAACAATTTTCTTCCCTTTAGGAACTGGGGCTCCTGTGTAGATTAATTTAGTTTGTTTATAATTGAAATCTGATGAAAATTTATCACCAGCTTTTGATTCTCCAATTATTTCATATTCCTTGTTAGGTAAACTTTTTGAATTAATAACTGCTCCATCCATAGAGGATAAATTGTTTTGAGGAGAATCAAATTTTGAAAGAATATTTCTAGCTAAAATTCTTTTATAGGAATTATCTAAATCAATAAATTCTGTTTTACTTGATGGCTTGATTTCTTTTTTTATTATTTGACATGCTTTTAAAAAACTAATCATTAAAATACTTACCTGATTTTCCACCAGTTTTAGAGTTTAATTTAAGATCATTAATTTTAATAGATTTGTCAATTGATTTACACATATCGTAAATCGTTATAGCAGCAATCGAACAAGAAGTCATTGCCTCTATTTCAACACCAGTGCCATAATTTGTTTTAACTTTTGAATATATATCAATTACATATTTTTTTTCATTAATTTTAAAATCTATTTGAACTGACGACAAATTAATACTGTGAGTAAGAGGTATTAATTCACTTGTTTTTTTTGCTGCCATTATTCCAGCACATCTAGATACGTTAAAAATTTCTCCTTTTGGTGAACCGTTATTAATCAACTTACTAAATGTTTTTTTTGAAAAAGAAATTGAACAACTTGCAATTGCCTCTCTTTTAGTTTCTTTTTTTGAAGATATATCAACCATGTTAATTTTATTATTTTTTACATGTGAAAAACTCATTTCTTATTTACCATTTCTAATGTTGTTTCATAAATATTTTCTGATTTCATTAGAGTTTCACCAATCAGAAAAGCTTGAGCTCCAATGAGACTTAAAAAATGTAGGTCAGATTTTTTTTTAATACCACTTTCACATATTTTAAAAATATTTTCAGGGATTTTTTTTACTAAAGACTGGAAGTTTTCTAAATTTATTTCTAATGTTTTTAGGTTTCTGTTATTAATTCCAATACATTCAACCTCTAAATCAATTGCACGCTTGAGTTCAATATCATCATGTACTTCACAAATTACATCCATCCCCATTTTTTTTGCAATATTATAAAACGAAATTATCTGTTTATCATTCAAAATTGCCAAAATCAATAAGATGCAATCAGCTCCATAATAATAACTTTCATAGATTTGCCATTCATCGATTATGAAATCTTTTCTTAAAACTGGCAATGAAACTTTTTCTTTAATTAATGGAATAAAGTTTATATCTCCACCAAAAAATTCTTCTTCAGTTAAAATTGATAAGCATTTCACTCCTGCTTTTTCATACTTTTGCGCNATCTCAAGAGGATCAAATTTTTTACATAAAATCCCTTTACTAGGAGATTTTTGCTTAATTTCAGCTATTATTGGGAATTTATTATTATCAATTTTTTTTAAATTAGATAAGAAACCTCTAAGTTTAACTTTTTNTAAATTTTTGTATTTATTTATTTTCTTTGTTTTTAGAAGTTGTTGTCTTTTTACTTCACATATCTTTTCAAGTTTGTTCATTTAATTATTTCTTCTAATTTCTTTGAAGCTTTACCACAATCGATAATTTTTTTTGCTAATTCAATGCCTTCATTTAAATTTTTTACTTTTTCACTTATTAATAATCCTGCTGATGTATTTAATAAAACATTATCTCTTATAGCTCCAGTTTCACCTTCAAATAGTCTTTTCATCATATAAGCGTTTTCTTTCCCAGTTCCTCCCTTTAATTCTTCTTCATTTCTAATTTTGAACCCCAAATCATTTGGGTGAATTTTTCTNTCGCTATAAATTTTCCCATTTTTTACTTGCCTAATTATATTAGATGATGTTGTTGTAAGCTCATCATATCCATTAAGATTAAAAACAACCCAAGCAGATTTTATTTTAATTTTATTTAAACATTTNGCATGTGTAATTAAATTTTGTTTTTTACTGACTCCAAGTAACTGATATTTTAATTTACATGGATTCAAAAGAGGACCAAGTAAATTAAAAATTGTTCTAAAAGGGAGTTTTTGTCTTATTGGAGAAATTAATTTTAAAGAGCTATGAAAATTTGGAGCAAATAGAAAACATATGTTATTTTTTTTGAAAAATTTCTGTTGGTTCTTCAAATTTAAATTAATATCAATTCCTAAAGATTCTAAAACATCAAAACTTCCAGATTTTGAGGTAACTGATCTATTGCCATGTTTAACAATTTTAACATCACATGCACTAAGTAAAATTGAAGTTGCTGTTGAAAAATTAAAACTATTTTTATTGTCTCCACCAGTTCCACATGTGTCCATAAGGTCTCCTTTTAGTGATATCGACTCACATTTTTTTTTTAAATATTTAACAAAAGAATATATTTCATTAAATTTTTCTTCTTTAATATAAAGTAGAGTTAGAATACTAGAGATTTCAACTTCACTTAATTTGTTACTAAAGATTAATTGAACTAATCTTGAAGCTTCACTGTAATTCAGATCTTTTTTTTCCAAAAGGTTTTCAAAAATTTTTTTAATACTTATCATTATTAAACTTTATAAAAAAACAAAGGGAAATAAAAATAGATTAATTATTTTTTTGTTTTTAAAAAATTTTTCAATAATTGATGGCCAGAGTCAGTGGATATACTTTCTGGATGAAACTGAACTCCAAAAATATATAAATTCTTATGTTCAACAGCCATTATTGTTCCATCTTCAGTTGATGCAGTAATATTTAAACAACTTGGTAGTTCTTGTTTATCAATTATTAAGGAATGGTATCTTGTAGCATTAAAAGGATTACTTATTTTAGAAAATAACTTTGAATTTTTATGAAAAATTTTACTTACTTTTCCATGAATAGGTTTGCCACTTTGAATAACTTTTCCACCAAAAGCTTCAGCAATTACTTGATGTCCAAGGCATACTCCTAAAATAGGAATTTTTTTTTTTATTTTTAACTATTTCTTTAACTAAATCGATACAAATTCCAGCATTTGNAGGTTTGCTAGGTCCTGGAGAAATTACAATAAAATTAGGTTTTAAATCCAAAATCTCTTNAACCTTTTTTTGATCATTTCTGTAAACCTTAACTTCTTGACCAATTTCTTTAAAATAGTGGACTAAGTTATAAGTAAAACTATCATAATTATCTATTAGTACTAACATAATATATTATCTAAAATTATCAGCATGAGCACATGCTGACAATAAAGCCATAGCTTTATTTTCTGTTTCCTTAAATTCATTAATTGGTTTACTATCAGCTACAATTCCAGCACCAGATTGAATAAAAATATGATTATCTTTTATCAAAGCAGTTCTTAATGCTATACAGGTATCAATATCTCCGTTAAATGATATATAACCAACAGATCCTGCATAAATATTTCTCCTGCTTTTTTCTAATTCTTCAATTATCTCAATAGCTCTTATTTTTGGAGCACCAGTGACTGTACCTGCTGGAAACCCACTAAAAAGTACATCGGTAGAAGAATTTGATTTATCTAGTTCACCATCAATATTAGAAACTATATGCATAACATGTGAGAAATATTCAATGTACATTTTATCAGTTACTTTTACTGTTCCAGGTTTTGTAACTCTGCTAATATCATTTCTTCCTAGATCAAGTAACATCAAATGTTCTGATATTTCTTTTGGATCATTAAGTAAATCCTTCTCCATTTTTAAATCTTCATTCTGAGTAGTACCTCTTTTTCTTGTTCCAGCAATTGGCCTTACTGTAACTTTATTATCTTTTAGTTTAATTAGAATTTCTGGGCTAGATCCAACAATACTAAATTTATTAAAATTCATGAAAAAAAGATATGGTGAAGGATTAAGATTTCTTAAAGCTCGATAAACAGATAAAGCCTCAACATTAATTTTTTTCTTAAAGATTCGTGATAATACAACTTGAAAAATTTCACCTTCAAATATATATTTTTTGGCTGTATTAACCATTTTTTTAAATTCTTGAAATGAAGTATTAGATTTAACATTCTTAAAAATATTAACTTTTTTATCAAAAGAATAAGTTTTAAGATTCAATTGCTTTAGTGGGGTATTTATTTTATTTACTATTTTTTTAATATCCTCAACACCTTTTTTAAAGGAATTGCTAGCATTAAAGTTATTAGGTGAAATTAATTTAGTTATGTAAAGCTTATCACTGACATTATCAAAAACTAATGTAATAGATGGCCTTAAAAAAACTGACTCAGGTAAATCTAAATTATCTTTTTTTTTTAGTTTTAAATTTTCAAAATATTGAATCATTTCATATCCTAGAAATCCAAATAATCCAGATGAAATTCCAGGTAAAATTTTTGGAATATTAACTTTATTACTACTAACAAGTTTTCTTAAACTTTTTAGTGGATCATTTTCTTTTTCAATGATTTTTTTATTTTTGTTTAAATCATTTATGGTACATAAATTATCTTTACACTGCCATATAAGATCGGGTTTTAAACCAATAATAGAAAATCTTCCCTTTTGGCTTCCTTTTTCAACTGATTCAAAAAGGAATGAATATTTCTCCTTTTTAAATTTTATTAGGGTTGAAACTGGTGTATGAACATCAGCTGCAAGTGAAGCAAAAATTATTTGATTTTTACCTAAATTATAATTTTTTTTGAATAATCTGAGATCAGGCTGAAGAATATTCATTTTTAATTAAGTTGATCAATTACATCATCATTAATAGTAATCTTATATTTTTTTCTTAATGCTTCAGAAAATTGAGCAAGTAAATCAAGAGACATGTCTTCTTTTATTTTTTTTGAAAATTCTTTAATTTCATCATTGTTATTCGAAACTTTTTCTGAAATATCTGCTGTATAAGCAACAATTATTTCAGAATCTCCTCTTTTCTCAAAATTAGCTTCACCAATTTTGGAATCAAATATTTTTGAAATTAATGGAATTGGTAGGATGCTGTTATCAGGAACAGCTCTGGTAAATGGTTTAACACCTTTTAATTCTAAAGAGTACTTTTTTGAAATATTATTTATCTTTTGACCTGAAGATATTTCATCAACAATTTTTTGTGCTTTTTTTTCAGCACTTTTCATTTTTAAAATATTCTTTAATTTAGAGTTGGCTAGATCCTTGGCTTCATCAAAAGTCATTTCTCTTGGTTCAATAATTTTATCAACAATACTTATAGCTAGGCCCTCATCTCTATCAATATCTATAATATTTCCCTCTTCATTGAGTTTTTGATTAAAAATTGATCTTAAAATTCTTTCATCTTGAAAATCTTCATTTATTTGACCCTCAATGTTTTTACCATTTCTACCAATTTTAATTGCTTTGATAAGCTCTACATTTAATAAATCAGAAATTTCAGAAAAAGTATTTCCTGATGCAAGTAAATCTTCAAGATCATCTTGTAAATCAAATACTGCTTCTTTTCCTTTTTCAAGTAGAATTTCATTCTGGAATTTTAATTTCATATCATCATATGATTTTTCTTTCCGTTTTTTTAGTTCTTTCACTAAAATTAAATGCCAACCAAAACTACTTTGAATAGGCGTAGAGATTTTATCAATATCTAAATTGAAAACAGTATCAACAATTTCTTCAGGTAACTCATTTCTAGTATTCCATCCAAGATCTGTATCATCTTTAGTCAATTCCGCTTTTTCTAATGCAATATCATCAAATGATTTTCCGCTATTTACTAATTTATAAATTTCATCTGAAAGTTTTTTATCATCAACAAGAATTTGTTTTAAATAACGCTGTTCTGGATCAACTAAACTTTCTTTACGTTCTTCATAAAGTAATTTTATTTCGTCTTCAGTTACTTTAAGTTTTTTTGCATATTCTTTAGCATCTAGCAGTAATGTTTCTGCACTTCTATATTCATTAGTTAAAAAATCTTTTTTATTTTTATCGAAATATTCTTTTACCTGGTTGGGTGATGGATCTTTAATTATTTCATCTGCAACTTTAATGATCATATAATCAGCTGTTCTTTCTTGAAGATTGTATTCACTTAGTTTTTTTTTCATTACTTTAGGTATTACTAAACTAGACCTTATTGTTTCAACCATTTGCTCTCTTGCAAGATCTTGTCTAGTTCCTTCTACATAAGAATCTTCAGTATATCCAGATTCCGATATTAATTGTCTAAATACAAGTTCACTAAATTGTCCTAAATCATCTTTAAAAGAGTCATCTTTTAATATTCTATCCCTAACATTTATGTCACTTACAGAAAGTCCAAGCTCAACGGCCTCGTTATTAAACAAAGCCCTATTTATTAATGAGCTAAGAGCTCTATCAATGTAACCAAATTGTCTGGATTTCTCTATGCTAAGTGCTGAACCTAAAAGTTTTCTAATTTCTTCTGTTTGCCTTGAATATAATGAATAAAACTCTCTAGATGATATATCTAAATTACCAACTGTAGCGACAGTTGTTTGTTTTTTATTAACTCCAACTAAATCTTCAGTTCCCCACATTGCAAAACTTACTATTAGGAATGTCAGAAGAGTTCCTAAAATTATTTTTAGTATTGAGTTTTTTGAGCTATTTCTTAAAGTGTTTAACATAACATATATTTAAATTTTTTTAGTATATATCATAAATATGTCTCAAAATAAATTAATTGTTTCAAATTGGAAGATGAATTTAAATATCAAAAATTCAATGAAAATCATAAAAAATATGGTTAGTCTAAACCTTCCAAAATTAAAGAACTGTAAAAATATTATTTGTCCGCAGTTTCTTCTAATTCCTAAAATTTCAGAGATTATAAAGGGTAGAGACATAATACTTGGTTCTCAAGATTGTCATTATGAAGAAGAAGGAGCTTTTACTGGTGATTCAAGTATTGAAATGATAAAGACCTATAACTGTAAATACTCAATAATTGGTCACTCAGAAAGAAGGCATTATTATAATGAAAGAAACGAAAATATTTATAAAAAGGCTTCTCAGATTCAAAAAAATAAATTAATTCCAATAATTTGTATTGGAGAATCTTTAGATCAGAGAAAAAAAAATAACCATCTTAATGTTCTGTCAAAACAAATCATAGAATGTATACCTAAAGACCTTAAAGATATTGTGATTGCGTATGAGCCAATTTGGTCAATTGGAACTGGAGTAACACCATCAAGTGATGAAATTTTAGAAGTAATTAATTTTATAAAAAAATTTTTGAAAAAAAATAAGTTTTCTAATAAATTCTCAATTCTGTATGGAGGATCTGTAAATTCGTCAAACATCGATTCAATAATTAGTATATCAAAAGCAGATGGAGTATTAATAGGAGGAGCAAGCATTGATATCAATGAAATAAGTAAAATTTTATCATATTTTTATTTTAATTGATTTTTTTAAATATTTTACTATTGTGAATCACATGTTTGCGGTAGTTTTATCAATTCACATAATTGTTTGTATTTTTTTAGTAGTTCTTGTTTTACTTCAAAAATCAGAAGGCGGTGGTCTTGGTATTGGTCAATCCAGTGCAGGATTAGGCGATTTTTTATCAGCACGAGGTACTTCTAATTTATTAACTAAAACAACTTCATTTTTAGCTGTTTGCTTTTTTTTAACTAGTTTATCGCTTGTAATTGTAGCAAACAAAAATTTTAATAAAGGATCTATTATAGATTCTACTGATGATTCTATAATTGATAGATTAGATTTAATACCAGAAGAATTTGATGTTGAAAAAAATGACAATGAAGAATTAAAGGTACCTATCGAATAATTAAATTTTTATATTTTATGATAAGTCATGACTAAATTTATCTTCATCACAGGTGGTGTGGTTTCGTCGCTTGGGAAAGGAATTGTCTCGTCTTCAATAGCCTCTTTATTACAACTATCTAATTTTAAAGTTAGATTAAGAAAATTAGACCCTTATCTAAATATTGATCCTGGCACTATGAATCCATCTCAGCATGGTGAAGTTTTTGTTACAGATGACGGAGCAGAAACGGATATGGATTTAGGTCATTATGAGAGATTTACAGGCATAAAGTCAAAAAAAAGTGATAATATTACAACAGGAAAAGTTTATTCAAAAGTTCTAAAGAAAGAACGTAAAGGAGATTACCTTGGTTCAACAGTTCAGGTAATACCTCATGTTACAGATGAGATAAAAAATTTTATTAAAGATGATTTAACTAATGAGGATTATGTAATCTGTGAAATTGGTGGAACTGTTGGAGATATTGAAAGTTTACCCTTTCTTGAAGCCTTAAGACAACTTAGAAATGAATTGGGAAGGAATAAAACTTGCTTTATCCATTTAACATTGGTTCCTTACTTAGAATCAGCTAATGAGTTTAAAACCAAACCTACACAACATTCAGTTAAAGAGCTTCTAGGGCTTGGAATTCAACCAGATATTTTATTATGTAGAGCTGAAAAAATTTTTAATGATGAACAGAAAAATAAAATTTCTCTCTTTTGTAATTTATCAAATGAATGTGTGATAATGGTTGAAAATGTTAAAACTATTTATGAAGTTCCCATAAAACTTTACAACGAAGGAATCTTAAAACAAATTTTTAATCATTTTAATTTAAAGAAAACAAATAAAGTAGTTTTGAATTTATGGAAAAGATTTTTAAAAAAATCAAAAAATTTAAAAGGTGAAGTAAGTATTGCGATTGTTGGTAAGTATACAAATCTTAGTGAATCATATAAATCTCTCAATGAAGCACTATTTCATAGTGGTATATTTAATAATACCAGAGTAAAAATTTCCTGTATAGATTCTAGAAAACTAAAAAACTTAAATGATTGTTCAAAAGTTTTAAAAAATTTTCATGGAATTTTAGTACCAGGGGGGTTTGGAAAAGATGGTTCTGACGGAAAGATTAATGCTATAAAATATTCAAAAGATTCAAACAAACCATTTCTTGGAATATGTTTTGGAATGCAATTAGCAATTATCGAATCTATAAGGAATCTCAAAGGATTTGAAAAAGCATCATCTACCGAATTTGGTAAAACATCTATTCCAGTAATATCAATGATGCATGAATGGATAAAAAACAAAAAAAAATTTAAACAAGACTTAGATAATCTTGGTGGAAGTATGAGGTTAGGTTCATATGAATCTAAAATTATAAAAGGTACCAAAGCTTTTTCAATATATAATAACTCAATCATACATGAAAGGCATAGGCATAGGTATGAAGTCAATTATAATTTTATTGAAAAAATAAAAAGTAGTGGAATAGTTATCTCAGGTATGTCTCCAGATGGAAATTTAGTTGAAATTATGGAAAGAGATGACCATCCATGGTTTGTTGGTGTGCAATTTCATCCGGAATTAAAATCAACACCTTTTAAGCCACATGATATATTTAACTCTTATATTAAAGCTTTAATTGATAATAAAATAAATGAAAAACCATAAAGTAAAAATCCAAAAAATTACGCTTTCTAACAATAACGAAATAAAATTTATTTTAGGCCCATGTCAAATAGAGAGTAAACAGCACGCATTCGAAATTTGTTCTGAGATTGATAAATTATCAAAAAAATTAAAATTCGAATATATTTATAAAAGTTCTTATGATAAAGCAAACAGAACAAGTCATAAAAGTAAAAGAGGTGTTGGGATAAAAGAAGGTTTGAATATTTTATCAATGATCAAGCAAGAATTTAAATGTCCAGTTACATCAGATGTTCATGATATTTCGCAAATTTCTCATGCAGAAAAAATATTAGATTTAATACAAATACCAGCATTTCTTTGCAGACAAACCGATTTATTAATATCTGCTGGTAAAACTGGTTTGCCTATTAATATAAAAAAGGGTCAGTTTTTATCTCCATGGGATATAAACAATATAGTCAAAAAACTTTTATCTACAAAGAATAAGAACATTATACTTACTGAAAGAGGAACAATGTTTGGATATAATAATTTAGTAACAGATATAAGATCATTACCTATTTTAAAGTTAACTGGTTACCCTGTTATTTTTGACGCTTCACATTCTGTTCAATTGCCAGGGGGCAAGGGTGTTCATTCTAGTGGGCAATCACAATTTATAGATATATTATCAAAAGCATGTGTAACGGTTGGAATAGCAGGATTATTCATTGAAACTCACGAAAAACCTAAAAATGCACCCTCAGATGGTGATAGTATGATTCCTTTAAATAAATTAGGAAAATTAATTCAATCAGTTAAACTTTATGATAACTTAGCTAAAAGTGATATACTCTAGATTATGCCAA
>PALU01000021.1 GCA_002706585.1 Rickettsiales bacterium | reverse complement strand
GTTTTTTTTTTTTTTTTATTGAAATGTGGTAGAAATTCCCATATTATCCCATATTATCCCATTTAAGGACTTGTATGGCTTTATTTTTATCAACTATCATAAATAAAATGGATGCTAAATCCAGAGTTTCTGTGCCGTCAGCTTTTAGAAACTCTTTGCTCAAACAATCTTTTAAAGGGGTAATAGCATTTCCTTCTTATAATAATAAATCGATCGATGCCTGTGGCATCGATCGAATGGAAAAAATATCCAATGACCTTGATGAAAATAATAAATACTCTAAAGATGAATTTGATTTAGTATCTTTGTATTTTGGAGAAGCTGAACAATTACCTTTTGACAAAGAGGGGAGAATCGTTTTACCAAAAAAACTTATTGATCATGCTGGTTTATCAAAAGAAATTTTATTTGTTGGTCTCGGTCCAACTTTTCAAATTTGGAATCCAAAGTATTATGATGAAAAAAGGAAAAAAACTCTTGAAAAGGCAAATAAAAAGGATCTCAACCCTAGATTAAAACCTATACCAAAAGGACATTAACTTAAGGAGAAAAAAATGACACTTCATCTAAAAATGCCATCGAAAGTAAATAATTTATCACCTCAAATATCAGTTATAGGTGTTGGAGGTGCAGGTGGAAATATTATAAACAGTATGATTGAATCTAAAATTGAGGGGGTTGAATTTTTGAATGTCAATACAGATAGTCAGCAACTCAAACATTCTCAAGCTGAGAAAACACTTCAATTAGGTCCCACTTGCACTCAAGGTTTAGGGGCTGGAGCTGACCCAGAAATGGGAAAAAAGGCCGCTGAGGAGGTCGCTAGTGAAATAGAAGAATATTTAGAAAATTCTAATATGGTATTTCTTACAGCAGGTATGGGTGGAGGAACTGGAACTGGGGCTACACCTGTAGTTGCAAGAATTGCAAAAGAACTAGGAATACTAACAGTGGGAGTGGTAACAAAACCATTTGATATGGAAGGAAAAAGAAGACTTAAACAAGGTGAACATGGAATATTAGAACTTCAGAAATATGTAGATAATTTAATCGTCATACCAAATCAAAACATATTTCACTCAGCTAAACCGGACACATCATTTAGTGACGCACTTCAATTGACAAATGATGTCCTTATTGATGGCGTTAAAAGTATTATCGATTTAATGGTAAAGCCAGGAATTATGAATCATGATTTTGCAGATGTAAAAGCAATAATGATCGAGACTGGGAAGGTTCATCTTGGGACTGGAATAGCTGAAGGAGAAAGTAGATCTACGGAAGCAACAGAAAAGGCAATCTCTAATCCTCTTTTAGAATATAATTCAATGAGTGGTGCTAAAGGAGTTTTAATAAATATTACATGTGGAGAAGATACTACTTTACACGAGGTTGATTTGGCAATTAACAAAATCAAACAAGAATCCGATGAAGATGCAAATATCATATGGGGTGTACAAAAAGAGACTAGTTTTGAAAATAAATTTAAAATTTCTGTTATATCAACTGGTATTGATTCTGAGAATTATTTTAAAAATAGGCCTAAAGAAGAACAAAACTCCAATGTTAAAGATTTTAGAACGGCAACTATCAATGATGAAAACTTACAACATGATATTAATATTGAACAATCAAATTTTTTTGTTGATTCTCAACCATCTAATCAAATTGAAAATTCAAAATTAAATAAATCAAGTGATTTAGATATCAATTTAGAAAAAGTAAACAATGCAGATGACTCAATTAAAAATATAAAGGATGATGCGATTGAAAAAAGAAGTGAAAGAAAATCGCTATTTTCTAGAATATTTGGATCAAAGAAAGAAAATAAAGTTTCTCATGATGAGAAAAATTTAACAACTGAAGATGATAGTAAAAATGATTTCAAAACTGAAATGAAAGAAATATTAAAAGAAAAAAATAACATTAAAGTTGAAGATGATTCTATTGAATTACAAAAAAATAAATTTGATGAAACAATTGAGAATTCTGACAAAGATGTTTTATTAAAGGATGATTCACTTAAAGAAACTGAGAGTTCAAATCTTTCTGATTTCAAACCAAAAACAGAAAATGATTTAGATGATGACCTTCTTCAAATTCCTGCATTTTTAAGAAGACAAGCTAATTAAAAATGTCAGATCATTTAACACATCTTCCAGTATTGGTTGATGAGGTAATTGACCAAATTAGACCTGAAAAAAATAAATTCTATTTTGATGGAACATTTGGTCAAGGTGGTTATTCAAAAAAGATTTTAGAAAAAGTTCAATGTAATGTTTTAAGTATAGACAGAGACCCAGATTCATCAAGCTATGCACTTAATTTAAAAAATAAATATCCTAATAATTTTCATTTTGAAATTGAACGATTTAGTAATATTGAAACTATTTTAATAAAAAGGAATGTTAAACACCTCGATGGAATTTTGTTAGATCTTGGTATTTCAAACACTCAATTAAACAATCCAGAAAGAGGTTTTTCTTTTTCAAATGATGGTCCATTAGATATGAGAATGAATAAAGACTCTGATGGGATCACAGCTGAAAAAGTAATAAACGAATTTTCAGAAAGGAAATTGAGTGAAATCTTTTATTTTCTAGGAGAAGAAAAAAATTCTAGGAAAATATCCCGCTCAATTATAGAATTTAGAAAGAAAAAAAGAATTTACTCAACTCAAATGTTAAGTAAAATTATTGAAAAAATAAATTTTCATAAAAAAATTCACCCATCAACCAGAGTTTTCCAAGCCTTGAGAATTTTTGTAAATAATGAACTTTTAGAATTAGAAAGTTTTTTAAAAAAATGTTTAGTCCTTCTAAATAAAAAATCTAGGATCGCCATAGTTTCATTTCATTCTCTAGAGGACAGAATTGTAAAAAAATTTTTTAAAGATAACAGCATTATGGCATTTAACAATTACAAACATTTACCTGAAAAAAAAAAATCTACAGCTTTACTAAAACTCATAACAAAAAAAGCAATTACACCATCAGAAAAAGAAATAAAGAACAATCCAAGATCAAGATCCGCTAAACTAAGGGTTGCTGAAAAAATATGAAAATTATTAATACAATATTATTTGTTCTATCAATTACTATTTTAGTTTCTTTAAATCTGATTGTTAGTAATCAAGAAATAAAAATTACTAAATTAAATAAACAAATCAAGAAAATAGATTCAGAAATAGAAAAAATTAATAACAATATTACATATGATATTAGACCTCAAAGATTAAAAGAAATAAATGAATTAGAATTTGATTTAGAACCAATTATTCAGGAGGATCGCATTAAATTAAACCAGAATGATACTATTAAATTAAATCAAGAGGATTTTTAATGAAAAAAGGAAAGAGCTATTTATTTGAAAACCTTCGTCCAAATTTCAGGACACTAAATACTTCAAAAGTCAAATTTAGGGATGACAATGATTTAGTGAATTTAGCATCAAAAGAAAAGACGTTAGCTTTTGCAAAAAACTTTAATTTAATTTGTTTAGCACTTACATCAGCTTTTTTTCTTAATATCTTTTATAATCTTTTTCAAATAACTTTAAATTCAGAAAACAATAGGCTTATTTATTCTTCAGATAATGTAGAAAGAGGAAAAATTTTTGATAGAAATGGAACTCTAATTGCCACAAACCTACCCACATACGATCTATATTTAAATACTAAAAAATTAATCAACAAAAAGGTGGTAAAAAGTAAAATAAAAGAAATTTTTACAAATAAAAAATTAAACTTTATAAATTATGCATTTTCAAAACAACATTATATTCTAATTCAAAATAACCTAAGTAATTATGAAATAAATCAGTTAAAAAAAATTGGAGATCCAGGTCTAATTTTTGAAAAATCTCAGAAAAGAATTTATCCTCAACACAATTTATTCTGTCATATTACTGGTTTCTTATCTAAATTTTATGAACCAAAGAGTAAACTAGAAAAAAATTTTCATACTAAACTATCTAATGGGAAAAACATAAATTTATCCTTGGATTTAAGAATTCAATCAATAGTACATGATGAATTAAGTAGAAGTATGGAAAAATATGAAGCTAATTCTGCATTAGCACTTGTTATGAATGTTAATAATGGAGAAATAATTTCTATGGTTTCTTTACCAGATTTTGATCCTAATTATCCAGAACGAATTACTGCATTTTCCGAGAATAATTTAGTTACAGAAGCAAGATATGAGATGGGATCAACCTTAAAGATTTTTAATGCTGCCTTAGCTTATGAAAGTGAATCTTTAGCCACTAAAGAAATTTTTGACGTAGAGTTTCCATATCAAATAACAAATGAAAAAAAAATTAAGGATGAGATTAAGGGTGAAAAAAAACTAACATTTGATGATATATTTATTAAGTCTTCAAATATTGGGAGTATAAAATTACTTGATTTTATGGGCCATGAAAAACAAAAAGATTTTTTTAAAAAAATAGGTTTAACTGAAAATCTTAATATTTCCGGTCTTAAAATAGTATCAAATAATCTTCCTAATTATTGGAATGCAACTGCATCAAAGTTTATAAGTTTTGGATATGGAATATCTATTTCACCAATAAGCTTAGCTAGTAGTTTTTCAACATTAGTGAATGGTGGTTTCAAAATTACACCAACAATCTCACTTAAAGAATCAAATCTAGTCAAAAAAATTCTAGATACTAAAACTTCNAGCAAAATTAATAGTCTTCTTGAAAGAATTGTTGAAGAAGGAACAGGTAAAAAGGCTAAGGTTTTGGGGTTGGAGGTAGGAGGTAAAACTGGGACATCTGAAAAATTTGTTGATGGCAACTACAACAGTGACAAAGTNATTACTTCATTTATCGGAGTTTTTCCGATAGAAGANCCGAAATATTTAACGCTTGTTTTATTTGATGAGCCAAAAAGGAAAAACAATAGATTTCTAGAGTATTTTGGTGGCGATACCGCAGCTCCAACATTCTCAGAAATAACAAAAAAAATATCTCCTATTTTAGACAAAAGAAACTATTTAAATGGTCTAGCTTTTTATTAAAAATGAGACTAAGTAAAATCATAAAAAAATGTAAAACCTTTGTGAAAATAAAAAATTTTTATGATTTTGAAGTTAATGGAATATCAGATAACTCTAAAAGAATAAAAGAAAACTTTATTTTTGCTGCAATAAAAGGAGAAAAACAAAATGGAGAGTTTTATATTTCAAGCCTCTCAAAAATAAAAAAGGTTGCAATCATAGTCTCAGAAAATTATCAGATAAAATCAAAAAACTCAAATTGCGTTTTCATTAAATGCAAAAGTGTAAGACAAGTTTTATCTGAAGTATCTTCAATAATTTTTACAAACAACGTAAAACAAAAAATTGCTGTTACTGGAACTAATGGAAAAACAAGTGTTGTTCATCATACTAGACAAATTTGGAATCTACTGGGGAAAAATAATAGTGCAATTGGTACTCTTGGTATTTTCTTTAACAATAAAAAGATTATGAAATCTGAGCTCACTACATCAAGCTCAATTACTAATCATAAGTGCTTGTCTACATTATCAAAAAAAAACTGTGAAAAAGTTATTTTTGAGGCATCAAGTATAGGACTTGATCAATACAGACTATTTCCAATAAAATTTGATAAAGTTGCTTTTACAAATTTATCAAGAGATCATCTCGATTATCATAAAAAGTTTGATGTTTATAAAAAATCCAAGTCTCTTCTTTTTTCAAAATATACAAAAAAAGATTCAGTAGCTGTAATTTTTTCAGATTCTAAATATTCTGATTATTTTAAAGATATTTGTAACAAAAAAGGATTAAAAATTCTTGATTATGGAAAAAAAGCTTCTTTTTTAAAAATAAAAAATATTAAAAAAATAAGTGATAATTTTTTGGTTTCTTTGGATCTTAATAAAAGGAATCTTAACTTTGAAATTGAAGTATCATCGGAATATGAAATTTTAAATAGAATTTGTTCTTTATTGTTAGTATTTGGACATAATATAAAAAAAAGTCATTTTGAAATCATACATAAATTAGAGAGTCCTTCAGGAAGATTAGAAAAAATCTATAATAAAAATGATCTTCAAGTTTTCATTGACTATGCTCATACTCCAAATGCTTTAAAAGATGTCTTGGAATCATTAAAAAAATTAACTAAAGGAAAATTAATTTTAGTATTCGGATGTGGTGGTGATAGAGATAAAGGCAAAAGATCAATGATGACTAAAATTGCCGTTAAATTTGCTGATCTTATAATTATAACAAATGATAACCCTAGATTCGAAAATCCTAAAACAATTATAAATGACATGACAGCTAAAATAAATAATGAGAATTTAAAGAAAATAAAAAAAATCATATCAAGAGAGGAAGCTATTAAATGTTCTATAAATATGGTTAAACCTAATGACATTTTATTAATAGCTGGTAAGGGTCATGAAAATTATCAGATAATAGGGCGGGAAAAAATACTCTTCAGTGATAAAAAAATTGCATTAAAATACTTATTAAAAAAATAATATGTGGAGTTTAAAAGAAATAAATAAAGCACTTAACTGTAAAATTTCCCTAAAAAAAAATTTAATTTTTAATAATATTTCAATTGATTCTAGAACAGTTAATAAAGGAAATCTCTTTATACCTATAAAAGGTAAAAATTTTGATGGACATAATTTTATAGATGAAGCTCTCAAAAAAGGTGCTTCAGCATCGTTAATAAATGAAAAAAATTTAAACTCTTTTAAAAATAAAGAAAGACTTATACCAGTTAAAAATACTAATGAATCTCTATCAAAATTGGCTATTTTTTCAAGAAAAAGACTCAAGAACAATACGCTCATTTGTATAACTGGTAGTAGTGGAAAAACCACACTGAAAGAATGGTTAAAAGAAATACTTAAAACACAATTTAAAATTCATGCAAATTATAGGAACTACAATAATGAAATTGGCATGCCTTTAACATTAGCAAAGATGCCAAAAGAAACAGAAATCTCAATCATAGAAATTGGAATGAATAAACCAGGTGAAATCAGAAATTTGGTTAAAATAGCTAGACCTGATATTGCGATTATTACTAATATTGGGAATGCCCATATAGGAAATTTTAAGTCTAAAAAATCCATAGCTGTTGAAAAATCGAAAATATTTGATTTTTTTTCAAAAAAAAATATTGCGATTCTTCCTAGAGATGATGATCATTTTGATTTTTTAAAACAGGCAGTAATTAAAAAAACTACTAACATTTATTCATTTGGCCATTCATATAAATCTGATTTTAAAATATTTAAAAATGATAATAACTTATACAATTTCTCTATTTTAAATAAAATAATTAAATTATCAGGGAGTTTAAATTCAAAAATTTGGGAATTAAATGTTTCAATAATTTTGGGAATTTTAGAATTATTAAAAATAACACGTAAAATATCAAAACAAAGTTTTAAAAAATTAGAATTTCTTGAAGGTAGAGGGAAAATTCAAAAAATAGAAATATCAAAAAAAACTATCACACTCATTGATGAATCATACAATTCTAGTCCAAATTCATTAGTTACATCAATTAAAAATTTAAATAATGTACTCTTTAAGCTAAAAAGAAAAATTTGTATAATAGGAGATATGCTCGAATTAGGAGAATCCTCAGAAAAACTTCACAGAGATATTATAATTGAGATAGAAAAATCCTCACCTGATATTCTTTTAACAGTTGGTATGCATACAAAAGTAATCAATCAAAATATCTCAAAAAAAATTAAAGCTATTCATTTTAATAATTCTGAAAACGTATACAATAAACTATTAAAAATTATAAAGAATGATGATGTTGTAATGATAAAGGGTTCAAACTCAACTAGATTACATGAAATTTGTAAAAAATTAAGAAAAGAATCTTAAGATGTTTTATTATTTTTTGTTACCGCATGTAGAAAATTATAATTTTCTAAACCTATTCAATTACTTAACATTTAGAGCAGGTGGAGCACTATTTACTGCTTTTCTAGTTTCATTTTTTTTAGGTCCTAAATTAATAAAAATTTTAAAGAAAATTCAAAAAAATGGTCAGCCAATTAGAAAAGACGGCCCTAAAAGTCATTTGATTAATAAAGTTGGGGTACCAACCATGGGAGGAATGCTTATTTTAATTTCACTTTTCTTCTCAATTACCCTATGGGCTGACCTTACAAGTGAAATTGTTTGGCTAATATTTAGTATCACAATAATTTTTGGTTTGATTGGAGCAGTTGATGACTATAAAAAATTAAAAACTAATTCATCTGAGGGTATAAAGAGTTCCCATAGGCTAATTTTAGAGTTTACAGCGTCATTTTTATTCATTTTTTATTTAAATAATATTATAAACTCTGAACTTGTTAATGTTGTATTTATACCTTTTACTAAAGGATTATTTATTGACTTGGGATATTTTTACTATTTGTTCGGAGCAATTGTTATTGTAGGATGCGCAAACGCAGTAAACTTAACTGATGGCTTAGATGGTTTGGCAATAGGACCAATTATGATAACAGCCCTTTCTTTTGCTTTTATTACATATTTCACTGGAAATTCAATTTACTCATCTTACTTAAAAATACCTTACATTAGTGATACTGGTGAATTAGTTATTATCTGTAGTGCCTTAATTGGAAGTGGATTAGGTTTTTTGTGGTATAATGCTCCACCAGCAATGGTATTTATGGGAGATACCGGCTCACTTTCTGTTGGTGGTACAATTGGAGCAGTTGCCGTAGCAACATAACATGAGATTATATTGTCAATTATTGGAGGAATTTTTGTTTTGGAGGCTCTATCTGTAATCGCTCAAGTAATTTCTTTTAAGATGACAGGCAAAAGAATATTCCGAATGGCTCCAATTCACCATCACTTTGAACAAAAAGGTTGGTCTGAATCTACAATCGTTATAAGGTTTTGGATAATTTCGATTATTCTTGCTCTTCTTGGACTAGCAAGTTTGAAACTTAGATGATTTCAAAAAAACTAAAAAAAAATATTTATATTGTAGGTCTTGGAGTTTCTGGGATGTCACTTTCCAAAGCATTAAAAAAAACATCATGCAATGTCATTTGTTGGGATGATGATATTATTATCAGAAAGAAAGCAAAAAAAAATAAGATTAAAATTAGTTCAGTTGAAGATGTCAATTTTGAAACATTGGACTATCTTGTTCTTAGTCCGGGGATAAAAAGTCAAGGTAAAAACTCACATATTGCTGCAAAAAAAGCAAAAAAATATACAGTTAAAATAATTTCTGATTTAGAGTTTTTATCATATCTTGAAAAGAAAAAAACTTTAATTGGTATAACAGGNACTAATGGAAAATCTACAACAACTGTATTTACAAAAAATTTAATTTCTTTTAAAAAAAGATCAAAATCCCAGATGTGTGGAAATATTGGAATTCCGTTTGATAAAATAAACTTAAAGAAATATTTAGGCCCATTAGTAGTTGAAATCTCATCTTTTCAACTTGATAGAATTCAAAATTTAAAATTTGAAATTGCTACATTGCTTAACATTTCAAAAGACCATATTGATTGGCATCACAACATGAATTCTTATATAAAAGCAAAATTAAATATATTTAAAAATCAAACTAAATCATCTACTGCTATCATCTGCATAGATAATAAAATATGTGAAAAGATTGCTAAAGAATTTAAAATGAATTTTAAAAGCAAGTTAATTACAATAAGTACAGATTCAAAAAAGAAATCTGACATAAATTTTCGTGAAAATGAATATGAAATTGAGATTATAAATAATTTGATAAATAAAAGAATTTTAATAAAAAAAGATAAAATTCAATTTACAATTGCCAAACATAATTTTCAAAACTTAATAGCATCATATACAATTTTTTTTACTTTAGGTTTGAACCATTCAAATTTTATTCAGGCGGTTGAGAAATTAAAGAATGTAGAACACCGCATTGAATTTATTGGTTCAAAAAAAAATATTAATTTTTTTAATGATAGCAAATCAACAAATATTGACTCCGCCCTTACGGCNTTGGATTCATTAGAAAACAATCTATTAATCCTTGGTGGCAGAGAAAAACATGGAGGATTAAAAGGAATAGAAAAAAAAAAACACAAGATTATAAGAGCATATACTTTTGGGGAAGCTAAAAAAAAATTTAATGATTATCTAAGAAAAAATTCAATAGAATCATCATACTTTTCAAATCTCGAAACTGCATTTAATTCAGCAATAAAAGATGCATTAAAACTAAAAATTAAGGTTAATATTTTATTTTCACCAGCGTGTTCATCATATGACCAATTTAAAAATTTTTCAGAAAGAGGAAAATATTTCAAAAATCTTGTCTACAAAAAAATAAAATGAAAAATGAATTTATTAAAATTAAGAATTGGTGGAATGATCTAGATAAATATATTTTAATTCCAACTTTTATTTTGATTTCAGTTGGAATTATGCTTGTGTTTAGTGCCTCGCAGGTACTTGGATCTAAATATGAAATGTCTCAATACTATTTGATTAAAAAACATATAATTTTTGTAATAATTGGAATTTTTACTATTCTAACGCTATCTACTTTATCTCCAAAAAATATTATCTTATGTTCTATAATAATATTAATTTCAGCAATAATACTCTCTATTATTGCTATTTTTTTTTTCTCAGAATTTAAGGGTGCTTCAAGATGGATTAAATTTTCAAATTTTTCATTACAACCATCAGAACTTATTAAACCCTCTTTCGTTATAGTAAGTGCCCTCCTCTTTAGTAGATATAAAAATAAAAATGATGGTTCTATAATTTTTAATATAATTTTATTATTGATAATATCATCTATTTTGATTTCTCAACCTGATTTTGGGATGTTTGTTCTTGTATTTGTTGTCTGGTTTTCACAACTTTTAATGGCTAGAATTAATTTAAAAATAATTTCACTTATGTTTTTTTCTTTTATCTCTNCATTGATATTTTGTTTTTTTTTTCTAGATCATGTTCAATTTAGATTAAAAAATTTTTTTTTAAATATTGGAGATAATTATCAAATTTCAAAATCTCTCGAATCATTCTCAAGTGGAGGTTTTTTTGGAAAAGGTATAGGTGCAGGGGAAATTTCAAAAAGTTTACCAGATGTTCATTCTGATTTTATCTTTGCTTTAGCTGGAGAGGAACTTGGCATAATATTTATATCAATTATATTGTTAATTTATCTTTTCATATTTTGGAGAATTTATTTGATATCAATTAATGAAAAAAACTTCTTTAATTTTTCCGCATTAATAGGTCTCTCAAACATTTTTATNTTTCAAACTCTAATAAATGTATCTTCAAGTTTAAATCTTTTTCCAACTAAAGGAATGACTTTACCTTTCATTTCATATGGTGGATCATCAATGCTTTCTTGTGCAATTTTAATTGGTTTTATATTATCATTAACAAAAAAGAGTAGATGAAAAAAAAAATATTCCTGATAGCTGGAGGATCTGGTGGCCATTTTTTTCCGGCTTTATCTCTTTACAAATCAGATGAGAAAAAATTATTTGATTATTTTTTTTTAGTAGATGATCGCGTTGAAAAACTAGCCAAAAATAATTCCTGTAAATTTGAGAATGTTTTAACTCCTAAATTCACTGGCTCAATTAGGCAAATTATAACAAACTTTTTTGGTATTATTTTATCAATTATAAAGACAATGTATCTTTTTATTAAAACAAGACCAAATTTGGTTATAGGCTTTGGTGGTTATACTTCAATATTTCCAATTGTACTGGCAAAAATTTTAGGAATTAAAACTTTAATTCATGAACAAAATGCTATTCTTGGAAAAGCTAATAGATTTTTATCAAAATTTGGTACCATAGTTGCTGTTACTTTTAAAAAAACAAAATTTTCTCCGATAAATTCTAAATTCACGGGTATTCCTATAAGAAAAAAAATTAATATAAAAAAAACAACTAAGAAAAAGATTCTTTTAATAGTCGGTGGTAGTCAAGGGGCAACAGTTTTTGCGGATGTAGTTCCAGAGATTTTAAAATTTTTTGATAAAAAATTTAAAAAAGAAATCTTGATTATTCAGCAAGTTAGGAATGAGGATTATGATAAACTTAAAAAAAGGTATGAAGAATTGGGAATCAATTGCATTTTAAAAAAATTTTTTAAAAATATTTATAAAAAGATCTCAATATCAGATGTTGTAATGACGCGATGTGGATCCTCAACTCTAGCTGAACTTCAATTATTCACAAAATTTGCGATTCTCTTCCCTTTACCATCATCTATGGATGATCATCAAAAAATGAATGCCAAAGAATTTAAAAAGAAAAATGAATGTTTAATTGTTAATGAGAAAAATATAGACTATTCTTATATAGCAAAGGTTTTGCAGAATAAATTTTTTGAAAAAAAAAAATTAGTGAACAAAAATCTAAAGCCTTACAACAATTCTCTATTGGATTTAATAAAAAAAATAGTGTCGTAATGATTGGGAAAAATAAAAGTATTCACTTCATTGGAATTGGTGGTATTGGAATGAGTGCAATAGCTGAAATTCTTCACAAACTAGGATTTAAAGTTACTGGAAGCGATATAAACGAAAACATAATTATCAAAAAATTGATAAAAAAAGGTATTAAGATTTTTTCCAATCATTCATCTAGAAATGTTCAAAATTCAGATATGGTTGTTTTCTCATCAGCTATTAAAAAAAATAATCAAGAACTTAAATTCGCAATAAAAAAAAAAATTCCAACACTCTCTAGGGCATCAATGCTTGCAGAAGTTATGAGGTTAAAGTCATCCATTACTGTTGCTGGTTCCCATGGAAAAACTACAACCACGTCCCTTATAGCAACTATTTTGGAAAAAGCTGGTTTTGACCCTACAATCATAAATGGAGGAATAATAAATAGTTTCCAAACAAATGCAAAGTTAGGTAAAGGTGAATGGTTAGTGGCAGAAGCCGATGAATCTGATGGTTCTTTTGTATGTTTACCATCAACAATTGGATTAATTAACAACATAGATTTAGAACATATTGATTATTACAATAATTTGAACCAAATTAAGGAAGCCTTTATCGAATACGCTAAAAATATACCATTTTACGGTTTTATAGCTTTATGCATTGATGGTAAAAATG
>PALU01000020.1 GCA_002706585.1 Rickettsiales bacterium | reverse complement strand
GAAGATTATCAGCGTTATAATGTTTGGATAACTGCTCATGGCCTTCTTATGATATTTTTTATGATTATGCCTGCAATGGTGGGTGGTTTCGGAAATTATTTTGTACCACTCTTAATTGGTGCCCCAGATATGGCATTCCCTAGAATGAATAATTTAAGTTTTTGGCTACTTCCTCCCTCAATAGCATTATTAATTGGTTCTGCTTTTGTTGGTGAAGGAGCAGGCCCAGGATGGACTTTGTATGCTCCCCTCTCAACATCTGGCCATTCAGGAATGTCTGTTGACATGGCAATTTTATCTATGCACCTAGCTGGTGCATCTTCCATCTTGGGAGCTATAAACTTTATTACGACTATTTTTAATATGAGAGCCCCAGGCATGACTATGCATAAAATGCCATTGTTCGCTTGGTCTATTCTAATCACAGCTTTTCTTCTATTACTATCTCTCCCAGTCTTAGCTGGTGCTATTACTATGATGCTCACCGATAGAAATTTTGGAACAGCATTTTTTAATCCAGAGGCTGGCGGCGATCCTATTCTATTTCAACATCTTTTCTGGTTTTTTGGTCACCCAGAAGTTTACATCTTAATTTTGCCTGGTTTTGGTATTATAAGTCACGTTGTATCCACTTTTTCTAAAAAACCTATTTTTGGTTATTTAGGAATGGCCTATGCAATGGCAGCAATAGGTGTGGTTGGTTTCGTCGTGTGGGCACATCATATGTATACAACAGGTTTGGATGTAGATACTAGAGCTTATTTTCTAGCTGCAACTATGGTGATAGCTGTTCCTACAGGTATTAAAATATTTAGTTGGATTGCTACTATGTGGGGAGGGTCAATTGAATTTAAAACTCCAATGTTATTTGCAATTGCCATGATTTTTCTATTTACTCTTGGCGGAGTAACTGGAGTTGTTCTTGCTAATACCGGAATAGATGTTGCTTTGCATTATACTTACTATGTCGTTGCTCATTTTCATTATGTTATGTCAATGGGTGCACTTTTTTCTATATATGCAGGTTTTTATTATTGGTTTAGTAAAATGTCTGGAATAGAGTACAGCGAATTCCTAGGCAAGATACATTTTTGGCTAACATTTATTGGAGTAAATATTACTTTCTTCCCAATGCATTTTTCTGGACTAGCAGGAATGCCAAGAAGGATTCCAGATTATCCAAACGCATTTGCTGGTTGGAATTATGTTTCAAGCATTGGAGCATATTTATCTGTTTTTGCTGCCTTCTTCTTCATTTTTGTAATCATTGAAGCCTTCGTAAAATCTAGAAAGGCTTTAAAGAATCCTTGGGGTAAAGGCGCTACAACATTTGAATGGCAATTAAGTTCGCCACCTCCTTTCCATTCTTTTAATGATTTGCCTAAAGTTTAACTTAAATTAACTTTAGAATTATCTTACTGAATTAAGGTCAATCTTATGTTGAAATCATATAGCCATAAGAGTTATATTAGCAATATGAATAATACTGACAGTAGTGTGGAGGATTTTATAAGTCTTTTAAAGCCTAGAGTTATGGCATTGGCTATTTTCACATCTGTTTGTGGACTGATACTGGCTCAAAAAGATATTCATCCATTTTTCTTTTTACTTTCAATATTATGTATTTCATTAGGAGCAGGTGCTTCTGGAGCCATAAACATGTGGTATGATAGAGATATTGATGCACTTATGGATAGAACAAAAGGAAGACCAATTCCCAAGGGAAAGGTTAATGGTTTTGACGCTCTCGGCTTTGGTATTATCTTATCATTAGTGGCTGTTATTTTGTTAGGATTAGCAGTAAATTATTTTGCAGCTTTTTTGTTAGCCTGTTCTATTTCCTTTTACATTTTTATTTACACTATTTGGCTTAAGCGAAGGACACCACACAATATTGTAATAGGTGGCGCTGCCGGAGCTTTTCCACCAATGATTGGATGGGCCTGTGCTTCAGGAAGCTTGACTTTATATCCAGTCATATTATTCACAATAATCTTTGTTTGGACTCCTCCGCATTTTTGGGCACTTTCTTTATATAAAGATATTGAATATTCAAAAGCTAAAGTTCCAATGTTACCAGTTGTTAGTGGCAGAGATTACACTATTAAGCAAATACTTATCTATTCAATTTTACTTTTTTTTATTACTTTACTGCCATATTTCTTTAAATTTTCAGGTCAAATTTACTTAGTATCTGCCATTCTATTGAATGGATATTTTCTGCACCTAGCTTATGGTTTGTTTAAATGTAATAAAAATGATTACATAATATTTGCTTCAAAATTATTTAAATACTCAATTTTATATTTATACCTAATTTTTTTAATATTAGTTATAGATTCATTTTTAATTTAAATGGATAATAAAAAAAAAAAAAATATTGCGTTAGGCTTAGCACTTTTTATTTTAGCCCTTATATTTTATTGTGTAACTATTCTTAAATTTTGATGCATAAAAATAAAAACATAAAATATCAGGCATTTTATCTACTTGCGTTTGCATCAAGTATGCTTTTTTTAAGTTATGCATCTGTACCTCTTTATAAGTTATTTTGTCAAGTTACTGGTTATGGTGGAACCCCTAAAATTGTTGATAAAAATAATGTTGAAGATAAATTTTATGGAAAGATTGTAGTTAGATTTGATTCCACGATTGAAAAAGACTCAGGGATTTTCTTTGAACCAACCACCACCAAGTCTGAAATTAAAATTGGTGAAAATAATCTTGCCTTTTTTAAGGCAAAAAATAATACTTCAAAAAAACTTAAAACTATGTCTATTTTTAATGTAACTCCACTTCAGGCTGGAAAATATTTTAATAAAATTGAATGTTTTTGTTTTGAAGAACAATTTTTTGATCCTGGAGAAATTGTAGAAATGCCAGTATCTTTTTTTATTGACCCATCAATTAAAGATGATAAATTCATTGGTGATTTGCAGGAATTAACTTTATCCTATACAATGTTTGTTGAATAATTATTATGAGTGAAAACCAAAAACATCCATATCATTTAGTAGATCCAAGCCCATGGCCTCTTGTTACTGGTATATCAGCATTGATACTTGCTTGGGGATTTATTCAGTTTATGCATGAAGAAAAAACACTTCTTTTTTATTTGGGATCGATCGCTGTAGGTGTTTCTTGTATTCTTTGGTGGCGTGATGTGATCTTAGAATCTGAACAGGGAGGGTTTCATAACAAGGTTGTGCAAATAGGTCTTCGTTATGGTATGATTTTCTTTATAGCCTCTGAAGTTATGTTTTTTTCTGCCTGGTTTTGGGCCTTTTTTGATGTTGCTTTTTATCCTGGAGAAAATAGTGCTGAATTAATTGGTAGACAAGAATCGCTTGGAGGAGTTTTTCCTCCTGAAAACGTAGAGCTAATACCCCCATTTGGAATACCCTTACTTAACACATTTATTCTATTGGCATCTGGAGGAACAGTTACATGGGCTCATCATGCTTTAAGACAAAATGACCAAAAGAATTTCATGATTTTTTTATTTTTAACTATTCTTCTAGGTATAATTTTTACTGGGTTCCAAGCTTTCGAATATCAACATGCAACTTTCTCTATAGATGAAGGTATTTATCCATCTACATTTTACATGGCTACAGGTTTTCACGGTGCTCACGTGATCATAGGTACAATTTTTCTTATTGTTTGTTTTATCAGAGGATTAAGAAGTGGAATGAATCCAAAAAAACATCTGGGCTTTGAATTCGCTGCTTGGTATTGGCATTTTGTTGATGTGGTTTGGCTGTTTTTATTCACGTTTGTTTACTGGTGGGCATCTTTTTAGCCTTTAATGAAGTTTAATTTTAATAATAAAAAATATACTCTAACACGCCCTAGGCTTATTCCATTTATTGCCTTTTCGTTAGCACTTGGCATACTTTTAAGCTTATCATCTTGGCAGTTTAAAAGATTAAAATGGAAAACTGGACTTATTAATGAAAGAATTTCCAAATTTGAATCTGAAGTTATTCCACTAGAGAATTTTAGAAATACTGGTTTTGAGGAGTTCCAAAGAATCAAAGTTACAGGTAAACTTCAAAATAAATATGAATTATTTATGCCGGCATTAAGTAAAAATGGAAACAACGGGTATCATATTCTTACAATACTCAAAACAAAAGATAATAATATAATTTATGATACGGGATGGATTCCTTTTAATATAAAGGAAATAGAAAATAGAAAAGAAAATTTAATTATTGGAGAACAAAATTTTAATGCTGTTATAAGGTTGCCAGGAAGAAAAGGTCGCTTTCAACCAGATAACGATTTAGAGGATAATTTTTGGTTCTTTGTCGATCCTCAGCAAATAGAAGAATTTACAGAAATAAAAGTTGAAAAAAGTTTTTATTTAGANGCTGTAAATGATGGTCCTAATGGTTTTCCATTAGGAAATCAAACAAGAATATATTTAAGAAACAACCACTTACAATATGCTTTGACTTGGTTAATGATAGCTTTCGGTCTAATTGGAGTTTTCGTAGCGGCTAATATAAAAAAAGTGAATAAATAATGCTATATTCATCTACTAGAGGTGGAGACAATAATAAGAGTTTTATAGAAGTTTTGTTAAATGGTTTAGCAAGTGATGGAGGACTATATGTTCCAAATAGTATACCCTTTTTTAAAAAAGAAAAACTTCATTCATTTGCTAATCTAGAATATCATGAATTGTGTTATGAAATTACGAAGGAATTTATTAATAATGAAATCCCATTAGAAAAATATAANAAAATCTGTGAAAAAACATATAAAAATTTTTCAGAGAAGGAAATTATTTCTCTTACACAACTTAATCAACAAGAATATATTCTAAATCTATTCCATGGACCCACTTTTGCATTTAAAGATTTTGCTCTTCAATTACTTGGTAATTTATATGAACATATATTAAAAGAAAAAAAATTAAACTTAACAATTTTAGGTGCAACTTCTGGGGATACAGGCTCAGCTGCTATATATGGTTGTTCAAAGTCGGCTAAGATTAATTTGTTTATTCTTTTTCCAAAGGGTAAAGTTAGTGAAATTCAGAGAAAACAAATGACAACTTTTAACAGTCCTAATGTTTTTAATGTTGAAGTAGACGGTAATTTTGACGATTGTCAAAGATTGGTAAAAAAATTTTTTTTTGAAAAAAAAAAAAATTACAATCTCGCAGCTATCAACTCTATTAATTGGGTTAGAATAATGGGTCAAATTGTATATTATTTTTGGAGTTTTTTTAAAGTAGAAAAAAACTTTAAGCCAATTAATTTTGTTGTTCCTACAGGAAATTTTGGAAATGTTTATGCTGGATTTTATGCCAAAAAAATGGGACTTCCTATAGAAAATCTTATTGTAGCCTCAAACAAAAACGATATTTTAACAAGGTTTTTCAATTCAGGTAATATGAAAGTTAAACAAACTTCAAGTTCATTAAGTCCGAGTATGGATATTCAAGTATCAAGTAATTTTGAAAGATTACTTTTTTATTTTTTAAAAGATTCAAAAAAAATAAGCAAACTTTTTTTTGCTCTTGATAATAAAGGATTTTTTCAAATTGAAGATAAAATCTTAAAGGAAATTTTAAAATTTTTTAAATCTGATAAATTAAACGACAAAGAAACAATTTCTTCAATTTCTAAAATTTATAAGAAATTTAATATAATTGTTGATCCTCATACTGCAGTAGGTTTGGCTGTCGGCAAGAAAACTCTTAATGATTCATCAAAAAGGATATACCTGGCAACCGCACATTATGGAAAGTTTTTGCAAACTGTAAAAAAAGCTACTAATGNAGAAATTGACTATCCACAGAATTTAAAAAAACTACTGATGAAAAAAGAAAATTACCATAAAATTGACAATAGTATCGTAGACTTAAAAAATTTAATGGATTCTAATTCTTAAATTATGCATTGCCAGAAATATTGGAAAATTTAGAAAAATCAATTCCTGTTTTCTTAATGGCAGACGTCCATTTTTTGTCTGAATCTAAATTAAATAATAAGTCTAATTCCTCATTTATATTAATCCAACTATTTTTTTTGATTTCGTCTTCAAGTTGTCCAGGTCCCCAGCCAGAATAACCTAAAGATATAAAGTATTTATTAGGTCCNTTGTTTTTTGCAATATCACTTAGTATTTCGGTTGAACAGGTCAGTTTAACATTCTTTGAAACCTTNACTGTATTTTTACTTTTATAATCACTAGAATGCAAAATAAAACCATTATTTTGGTTTAATGGACCTCCAATATGAAAAGAAAAGTCTTTATCAAGATTATGTTTGGCATCAAACATTTTCAGCTTCTTAAATAATTCATCACCGCGAATACTCATTATTTTATAATTTAAAACTATTCCCACTGCACCGTCTTTATTGTGGTGTGTAATATAAATTATACTTTTTGAAAAGAAAATATCTTTTAACTGCGGTAAAGCGCATAATATATTTCCCTTTAAATAAGAACCATTCATAGTTAAATTATTACAGAATATTTTTTTTAATTCAAATAGAACATTTTAAAAATGATAATTTTTTTTATTTCTTTTTTACTTTTTTTTATAAATGAGCAATCTTTAGCAAATATCCTGTTAGATGATAAAAATTCTTCTGTCGAAGTTATACCTAATAATGGAGTTTTAAGTTATAATAATCAAAAATTCATTGGCTTAAAGATTTCATTAGAAAAAGATTGGAAGACCTATTGGAAGAATCCTGGTGATGCTGGAGTTGCTTTAGATATTAATTTTTCTGAAGATTCAAAGATTAATAATTACAAAGTTTTATTTCCTTTCCCTAATAAATTTATTGATCATGGAGTTATTACTAATGGTTATGAAAAAGAAGTAATTTATCCAATAAAGATAGATTTTAATGATGATGTAACGGTATTTGAGTCTAATTTGATTGTTGATTACTTAATTTGTAACAAGATTTGCATACCTAAGACTGAAATAAAAAAACTTAATTTAGATTTAGTAAAGAATACACAAAACCTTGTTGATTCTGAAGTTTATGAATTTTTAAAAAAAGTACCAAAAAGTAATGGTAATCACTTTGATTTGGAATTAGTGGATTTTAAATCTGAATCTTTATTATATAAATTTAAAAATAATATAGAAAAAGAAGATGCTAAAGTTTTTGTCTTTAATGAGAACGAGGTAAATAGCTTTGATACTAATATTTTTAAACAAAACAATGAGGTATACCTTGAAATTAAATCCGATGAAGATTTTGAAAACTTTACCAAACATATTTATTTGAGTTTTTCTGATGGAAAGATTTATGAAGAGCACAAAAAGAATATCCCAANGCAACAAAAATCACACATTATATATTATATTTTACTTGCTTTCTTAGGTGGGATACTTTTAAATTTTATGCCGTGTGTCTTGCCGATACTTTCATTAAAGTTTTATTCATTGGTAAATTTAAAAGATTCATCTCTTCAAGAATTAAGAAAAAGATCTATTAGTGTAATATTAGGGATAATTTTCTCTTTTTTGTGTTTGGCAACTTTTGTTATTTTTTTAAGGTTAATTGGTCATGAAGTAGGATGGGGATTCCAATTTCAAAATTTTTATTTTATTTTATCATTAGCCGTCATTGTTTTTATCTTTGGATTAAATTTGCTTGGTTTTTTTGAAATAATCTTACCAAACAAAATAAACAATTTTTTTCATTCAAAAATATCTAGTGAAAGCTATTATGCTAGTTTTCTTACTGGAGCTTTTTCTACTTTACTAGCAACACCATGTAGTGCACCATTTTTAGGGACAGCAGTAGGTTTCTCAATGATGGCATCCAATTCTGTAATAATTGCAATTTTTTTATGTATATCTCTAGGTTTTGCTTTTCCATATATTATTTTAGTTGCATTGCCAAAATTAATATGTTTCTTTCCAAAACCTGGATCATGGATGNAAAACTTTAAAGTTTTTATGGGTCTACTTTTAATCCTAACTTTCAGTTGGCTATTATCATTATTGAAAATTGCAAATATATATATTTTTGTTTTTGTTAGTTTAATAATATTTATTTCAATATTTAGAAATAAAAACTTATTTAATATAATTTCTGGATCTTCTTTTGTTTTACTTCTTTTATTTTTTTTATTTTCCTTTTCTAATGAAAATAAAAGATTATGGACAAATTTTGATGAAAAAATATTAGAAAATTACCTTAGCTCCAATGAGTTAATTATAGTCGACTTTACAGCTGATTGGTGTGTAACATGTCAAGTTAATAAAATAAGTACACTAAATTCTAATGAAGTTAATGATTTTTTTATAGAAAACGATGTTAAACTCTTGAAAGCAGATTGGACAGATAAAAATGATAGAATTCTAGGATTTATGAGTAATTTTAATAGATATGGAATTCCTTTAAATATAATCTATGGTCCTAAAAATAAAGAAGGAATCGTTTTACCTGAAATTTTAACAAAAACAATTGTAATTAATGGTTTAGATGAATTAAGATAAATTATGAAAATCAAACAAGGCGATATTTTCCCTAATGTTGACACTTTTCAAGTTTCTGAAAATGGTCCGGAAGCGGTTTCAACAAAAAAATTACTGGAAAATAAAAGAGTATTATTAATTGGTGTTCCGGGAGCCTTTACTCCAACTTGCGCAAAAGATCATCTTCCTGGTTTTATAAAAAATATAGATAATTTTTTTAATAAAGGAATTGATAAAATTTATGTTGTTTCCGTAAATGATCCATTTGTAATGGAATCTTGGATTAAATCATATGAGAAAAAGCAAATAAATTATTTTGCTGATTCAAATGGTGATTTAATGAAAAAGTCTGGNTTTTCCTTGGACCTATCAGTAATAGGTCTTGGTATGAGATTATCAAGATTCGTCATGATTATTGATAACTGTGTTGTGAAAAAAATCTTTGATGAAAACGGTGGTGGCCTAGAAAAAAGTAAGGCAGAGGTAATACTAGAATCAATTTAAAGAGGTAGCTTTTTTTCTCGCTAATAGATCAACTTCTTCATTAAATTTATTTCCACTATGTCCTTTTACCCATTCCCATTCTATATTTTTATCATGAATTAATGAATCTAATTTTACCCATAGATCTCTGTTTTTAACGCTTTTTTTATTTGCAGTAAGCCATCCGTTTTTTTTCCATTTTTGGATCCAACTTTCAATTCCATCAATAAGGTATTTACTATCAGTGTATACCCTTAAATTATCTCCAGCTTTAGTAAAATTTAATGCATTTATACAGGCTTGCAATTCCATTCTATTGTTAGTTGTATTTTCTTCAGATCCAGATATTTCTTTCTTTTCATTATTTTCATTTATTATGATTGCTGCCCATCCACCTGGTCCAGGGTTTCCCAAACATGCACCATCTGTATAAATTATGAAATTAAACTCTTTATTTGAAATAGTTTTCACTTTTATATTTCATGTGAAAGTTAAGAATATTAAAATATTCAGTTGGATCTTTTTTTTTTAGGTAACGATTCTGTTTTCCATAAATAGAATCAAATATTCTTGTTAATAGAAACCTTAATGATGCACCTCTAAGAAGTATATTAAATTTTTTTTTTTTCATTTTCGGTTAAAGGTCTTATTTTTTCATATCCCTGGATTAAATTTTGGAATTTAGATTTGCTGAACTTACTCTTATCAAAACACCAAGCATTTATGGCAATCGCTAAATCATAGGCCATAAAATCATAACATGAAAAATAAAAATCGATTACACCTGTAATTTTTCGATTTATAAAAAAAACATTATCTGGAAAAAAATCTGCATGAATTGTAGATTTTGGAAGGTTTTGNGGCCAACAAGAGTTCAAATAAGATATTTCTTCATGAATTATTTTATTTAAATATTCAAATTTATTAGTTGAATCTTTGAAAAAGTTATAAAAGAGGTTTTTCCAAGAAGTATGACCAAAATTATTTTTTATTCTACGATTGAACTTTAAATTTATAAAATGAATTTTTCCGAGAATGTTTCCAATATTATAACAATGATTTTTATCACAGGTTTTTTTTGTAGTTCCCTCTAAAAAATTGAATAATGAATATTTTTTATATCTAAAAGAATTTAATAGTTTTTTATTTTTATTAAGAATAGGTTTAGGACATTGTATTCCATTTTTATTTAAATGATTAAGAAGTTCAAAAATCTTTGGAATTTCAGATAGATCTGATCTACTTTCAAATATGGTAAGAATAATTTTTTTTTTTTCAGTGTTGATCAAATAGTTTGTATTTTCAATGCCATCTTTAATACCTTGATAATCTTTAAAGTTTCCTAAATCATAATTTTCTAAAATATCTAAAATATCAATTTTAGACAAATGAGTGTGTACTGCCATAAATTCTATTTAAAAGAATGATCAGATAATTTTTTTAGTGATTCTTCAACTAGTACTTTATTATGTTTTGAAGAAAGATTTTTTCTAATTCTTTTTTCAGTATATTTAATAGCTTTTCCTAAAATTTCTTTTTTTATTTCTTCATTAGCTTTCAACTGAACTTGCAAGGATATTTGTTCAAAATTCTTTTGTTTTCTTTTTTGTGATAAATCAATTTCTTTTTCAAATTTTTCTTTTATTTCTTTAGCTTCTCTAAATGCATCATCCTTCATTCTTTTTATCTTATCAGCAGTATCCTTTTGCTTTTTTAAATGTTCTTTATAAATAATTTCAGCATCTTTCTTTAATTGTTTTGCATCTTGTATAGATTTCCTCAGCTCAACAACTTTGTTGTCGAGGCTTTTTGAAAGCTGAATTTTTAATGGATTAAAAACTAACAGCAAAAAAATAACAAAAGAAATGGCAACCCAAAAAGAAGCATCATTTAATAAATTAATCAACTATCTTCCCCAATTATTTCTTTAAATTCATTTACATTACCTTTAATTTTTTCCTTCATTATAATTTGATATATTTGATCAGACAAAGAAATAGAATACTTTTGAATATTTTTAGTTATGTCAATTTTTGAATCAAAAAAATTTTTACTAAGTTTTACTTTCTTATTTTCAAAACCTTCATTTATTAATTTTATTTTCTCTTCGTATATTTCTTTATTTTGATCAAAAGCTTTTTTTATAGCAACATCAAAATCTTCTTTGGCTTTTTCAAGATCTTGTTCCATTTTTGCAACTATAGTTTCAATCTCATCATTAATTTTTTTTGACTCAGAAATACACTCGTTAATTAATTCTTCTCTTTTAGATCTAATAGATGTGATTTTTGGAAGAAAATAAAAATGAGAAAGTAAAAACAAAATAGAGAAGAAAAAGATCAACCAAAAGATTTGTGACGAATAATACTCAGGGTTAAGTTGTGGCATTCCTCCACTTTCTTCAGCAAAAACATAATTGCTTTGAAATAAGAGAATACTGCAAAACCAAGAAATAATCCTATGATTCATATTTTAAAAAACAAACAATAAAAGTAATGCAATGATTAATGCAAAAAGCGCTAATGCTTCAACTAAAGCAAAACCCAGCATAGTCATTGTAAAGACATGCTCTCGAGCTTCTGGGTTTCTTCCAACTGCATTTATAAATGCAGCAAAAATAGATCCTATACCAATTCCTGAACCAATTACACCTAAAACTGCTATTCCAACTCCTAATAATTTTGCCG
>PALU01000019.1 GCA_002706585.1 Rickettsiales bacterium | reverse complement strand
GACAATCTATTTAATGCTCCTTCGAGTTCTCTAACATTTGTAGTTATTTTGTGGGCTAAAAATTCTAAAATATTATTTGGAATTCTTTCAGATAATCTCTCTTCTTTTGCCTGTAATATCCCCAACCTTAGTTCATAGGTTAATGGATGAATATCTGCAACAAGTCCCCAACCAAGTCTTGATCGCATCCTTTCTTCAATACCTTCTAAATCTTGTGGAGACTTATCAGCAGAAATAATCAGCTGTTTATTTTGATCAACTAGAGCATTAAAGGTGTGAAAAAACTCCTCTTGAGTTGAATCTTTACCTGAAATAAATTGAACGTCATCAATCATTAAAACATCAACATTTCTAAATTGTTCTTTGAATGCAACAGTATTTTTAAACCTTAGTGCTTTGATGAAGTGATACATAAACTTTTCTGCAGACATATAAATCACTCTTCTAATAGGGTTTCTCCTCTTTATTTCATGAGCAATTGCATGCATAAGGTGAGTTTTTCCTAAGCCTACACCGCTGTATAAAAACAACGGGTTAAAGGGTACATCTTTAGATTCGGCAACCCTTCTTGCAGCAGCAAAAGCTAGTTCATTAGGTTTTCCTACGATAAAATTAGAAAATGTAAATCTATTATCCAAATCAGAGCTAATTGAATTTACCAAATCATCCTTTTTACCCAGTTATAAATTTTTTGACAAATCAGAAGATATAGAGGGTTCCTTTGTTGTTTTTTTTGTTGATGATTTTGAAACTTTAATTTCTAAATCATTTATCTTTAAATTTTGAACAAGCCAGTAACTTTTTATTAGATCTAAATATTGTTCTATTATTCTTGTTCTTATGAAGTTAGATGGCACACTTAAGATTATTTTTTGTTCGAATACACTTTCTAAAGTAATTGGTTTTATCCAACTTTTAAATTGAGCGTCACCAATTTTCTGTCTAATTCTTCCGCGCACTGTAGCCCATTGGGCCTGTATTTCCCTAAAATTATTATCTTCCATTGCAATTAACCTTGTTTCCAGGGTAATTTATCAAACTTCCACCCATTTATATTTCCTCTGTGGCCGTCTTTATCATGATTACCTTCAAAACCATCTAAACAATTAAAACAATTCTTATAACCTAAAGAGGTCATAAATTCAGCTGCTGAACGTGATCTAGCTCCAGATCTGCACAAAAAAATTATTGTCGATGACTTGGAAATGTTGGATTGAACTATCTCTTGAAGAAAGCTGTCATTTATCTGCATATCAGGATACTTTTGCCACTCTAAGAAAATTACTTTTTTTCCTAAATCATCAAGACTTGGAACACCAACAAAACCCCACTCAGCAGAGGTTCTGCAATCAACTAAAACACTATCATTTTCAGTCTTTAACGTCTTCCAAGTATCTTTGGGACTTAGGTCCCCTGCGTAGTCTAAATCACTCATAAAATTCCGTAAAGATTAATAGAGTAACTAATAAAAAATTATGAATCAACAAGACAAAAAAAAAAAAAAAAAAATTACTTAAAAGCCTTTATTTTGCTGGAAATTCTAGAAATGATTCTAGAGGCAGTATTTTTTTTATAGAAACCTTTAGAGGCTGCTTTTGATAAATTAGACTCTAAAATCAGGAATTCCTTCTTTGCCAGATCAACTTTTTTCTGTTGAAGATTAAGATTTATATTCTTAACATTTCCCTTAATCTTTGATTTTCTGGCTTTATTTATTTCTGATCGCCTCAAATTTTGTAAAATTCTCTTCTTTGCAGATTTGATATTAGCCATAGTGTGATTTTTATAATTCTTAAAACTCTCTGGGTCAAGGTTTAATTGTATTATTTTGGTGAAATATTAAATTCCACGGATGATTCCCCTTTGGATTTATAATATATAATTTCAAGAACCTCATCACCCCTAATAAACAAATTCCTTTTGGTCTTATTCCAACCTAAATTTGGTAATATATGCTGATAGAACTCTTTAATTTCATTAAGATTTTCACTTCCAGTTATCTTTGTTGAAACTATCCGCCCATTTATAGAATCAAACAGAACAAGAGATTCCTCATTATTATTCATATTTTTGTATAATGGTATATCCTCAAGACCATAAACAAATTTATCTGAAGAAAATAAAAATGATAATAAAAATAAGTAATTTACAAAAAATAAAAAAGAGAATTTCATAACTGACAATTTATACAAAAAAAACTAGATCTACCATTTTGAATGATTTTTTGCACCTTATGGTTGCTTTTACATCTCATACAAGATTGATTTAGTCTCCCATATACTTTAAGTTTATTTCTAAAATAACCAACTTTTTCATCAGAAACAATAAAGTTTTTTATTGTTGTTCCACCAACTTTTATTGCCATGGTTAAAATTTTTTTAATGGAACTTATAATTCTTTTAATCTCTTTTCTATTTAAATTTTTAGGAATTCTTTCAGGATGAATTCTTGCATCAAACAATATTTCTGAACAGTAAATATTTCCAAGACCTGCAACGAATTTTTGATTCATTAACAAACTTTTAATTGTTGCTGTTGTAGAAATATTTTTTTTAAAATGCACATCATTAAATTCTCTTGAAAGTGGTTCTGGTCCAATTTTTTTTAGATGAGTGCATGAATCAAATTTACTTTTCATATAAATTTTTATGAAACCAAATTTTCTTATATCATTAAAAATTAAATTCTTTTCTTTAAAATAAAAAATTATATGATCGTGTTTTTTTTTATTAATTTTTTTTGTTATTCTAAAATAGCCTGTCATTCCAAGATGGATTAATAATATTTGCTCATTACTATAGAAAAAAATTAAATATTTTCCCCTTCTGGAAATTTTAGTTATTATAGAATCTGATAATTTGTCATTAATTTTTGATGATATTTCATACCTTAATTTTTTATTTTTTATATTAATTTTTAATGTTTTTTCTCCAACAATATTTTTTTCTAAAAACTTTCTTACAGTCTCAACTTCTGGTAATTCAGGCATGCGTGATATTTTAATAAATAACCTTAAAAAAATAGATAAAAATAGTAAAGAAAAATTAGTTAGTCAAATTTTCTCAGATGTTTCTGAAAGATATGACATTATGAATGATGTTATGTCTTTTGGTCTTCACAGAATTTGGAAAAAAAATCTTGTTGATTTAGTCAAATTAACACCTGAAAAAGTTGTACTTGATTTAGCAACAGGCTCAGGTGATATTATTAAAATTATAAAAAAAAAATCTGATTGTTTATGTTTTGGATATGATTCAAATCTTGATATGATTAATGAAGCAAAAAAAAAAAATTTAAAAAATACTTTTTTTATATGCGGCAAGTCGGAGAAAATGCCTTTTCCTGAAAATATTCTTGATTATGTTGTAGTGAGTTTTGGTTTAAGAAATTTTTCTGATATAAATAAGTCACTCAAAGAAGTTTTTAGAATCTTAAAACCCGGTGGTAAATTTTTTTGCTTAGAGTTTAGTCAAATAAATAGTCCATTATTACGGAAATTATTTTCTATTTACAATAAAATAATTCCTAAATACGGAAAATTGATATCTAACAATGAGTTTGCTTATGAGTATCTTATAAAAAGTATAGAAATTTTTCCAAATCAAATTAAACTTAGTAAAAATCTTCTGAAATCTGGTTTTAAAAAAATAGAAGTTTTTGATATAATTGATGGTTTATCTTCCATTCATATTGCAGAAAAATGACAGAGCTTAAGGGAAAAAAAATCCTTTTGATAATAACAGGAGGTATAGCTTGTTATAAATCACTAGATTTAATAAGAAGATTACAGGATAAAAAGATGGAAATTGAGTGTATCCTTACTGAAAGTGCAAAAGAATTTGTAAAACCTTTAGCATTTGAAAGTCTGATAGGTAAAAAAATCCACTCAAATCTGTTCTCTCTTGATCAAGAAAAAAAAATGACTCATATAAATTTAGCAAAAGATTGTCATGCCATTCTTGTAATACCATGTACTGCTAATTTTTTAGGAAAAATTGCAAACGGGGTTGCGGATGATTTAGCTTCAAATATTTTGATGGCATCAAATTTAAAGAAAATTGTTGCTCCAGCCATGAATTCTAATATGTGGGGAAATCTAGCAGTAAAAAAAAATATAAGAACTCTACAAAAAATGGGTGTAACTGTTCTAAAACCACAATCTGGAAGATTAGCGTGTGGCACTAAAGGTGCCGGTAAGCTTATGGAAATTGAAGAAATTGTAAATAAAGTTGTATTAAGTTTGTCTTTAGACGATAAATTAAGGAATTTTAAAGCCGTGGTAACTTGTGGACCTTCAATTGAAAAAATTGATCCAGTTAGATTTTTAAGTAATTTTTCCTCTGGTTTACAAGGAATTGAAATTGCAAAAAGTTTGGCTAATCTAGGAGCAGATACTACGCTAATATGTGGTCCAGTAAATTCAGAAATTCCAAACGGTATAAAAGTAATTAAAGTTAAAAGTGGAAAGGATTTTTTAACTTCAACATTATCACGATTACCATGCGACATATTCATTTCAGTTGCAGCAATCTCAGATTGGCGATTAAAAAAAATTTCCGAACATAAAATAAAAAAAAGTTCAAAAAATGAATTAAAACTAACATTAACTAAAAATTTTGATGTTTTACAGTCGGTTTGTAATAATAAGAATAGGCCAAAACTTGTTATTGGGTTTTCTGCTGAGACAAAAAAAGTTGTTGAAAATTCAAAAAAAAAATTGCTAGAAAAAAAATGTGATTGGTTAATAGCGAACAAAGTTTCTGAGAACGAGGGATTCAAATCTAAAACAAATAAGGTCTTTTTTATAAATAAAAACAAAGTGAATCCATGGCCAAAAATGGGCAAGGACAAAGTTGCAAAAAAATTATCAAAAAAAATTGTTTCTTTTTTTAAAAACAATAAATTATGAATATATGAATGACATTTTCTATAAAATTTTAAAAAATGGAACGGGGTTGTATAATCTTAAAAAAGCAACATCTGGAAGTGCAGGATTTGACCTAGTTGCTGCTATATCAACAGAAGAAATTTTGTTGCCGCAAGAAACAATTTTAATTCCATGTGGTTTTTCTCTCGAGATGCCAACAAACTTCGAAGCTCAAGTTAGACCTAGATCAGGTATTGCATTAAAAAACTCAGTTACAGTGCTAAATTCTCCTGGGACAATTGATTCTGATTACAGGGGTGAGATCTGTGTAATTTTGATTAATCATGGGAAGGATCCCTTTAAAATTGAGAGAGGAATGAGGGTTGCTCAGATAATTTTTTCCAAACTTCCTGATATAAAACTTAAAGAAGTTAGTAAAATAAAAGAATCGGATAGAGGAGACGGAGGTTTTGGTTCAACAGGTGTTTAGAGTTCAAAAAAAAATTTTATATGCAATTGAAGCTGTAATTGACATCGCAATGAACTCAGGCACTGAGCCAGTTCAAAACATTTCTATAGCTGAAAGACAAGGTATTCCAAAAAGATATCTTGAACAGACTTTGCAAGAATTAGTAAAAAGTAAAGTATTGGTAGGATCAAGAGGTCCTAAGGGTGGTTATAGATTAGCAAGAGAAAGAAGAAAAATAAAATTATCCGAAATTGTAAATGCCGTAAGTAGAGAAAAAAAAATGTCAAAGGAAATTAATTCTGAGCTTTCTGAAAAAATTATCATGCCACTAATAAATCAAGTTTCAAATAATTGTTTAGATTTTTTTGATAAAATAACAGTTAATGAAATTTGTGATATAGCAAAAAAGAAAAAGATACAAAAATTTTCAAGAAAGAAAGCGGACTTTGTCATCTAGAAAAAAAAATTCTATTTTAAAATCTATTGATGAAACTATAGGAAACACTCCATTAGTCTCTTTACATAAAATAAAAAAAAAATTTGATTTGCATGGAAATATAATAGCAAAGCTAGAATTTTTTAATCCTCTTGGATCAGTTAAGGATAGAATTGGTTTGGCGATGATCAATGCTGCTGTCAAAGAAAAAAAAATAGTTAGTGGCACAACTATAATAGAGCCTACCTCTGGAAATACTGGGATTGCACTCGCATTTATTTGTGCATCTCGGGGTTTTAAACTTATTCTTACAATGCCAGATAGTATGTCGTCTGAACGTAAGAAAATGTTGAAATTTTTAGGTGCGAAATTGATTATGACCCCTAAATCAAAAGGAATGAGGGGCGCAATTGATAAGGCCAGTGAACTCAACAAAAATATTAACAACAGTATTATTTTAAATCAATTCAATAATACTGAAAATCCTAAAATCCATTTTCAAACCACTGCAAAGGAAATCTGGAATGATTGCAATGGAAGAATTGATTATTTTGTTTCTGGAGTAGGTACTGGAGGAACAATTACGGGTGTAGGCCAATTTTTAAAAAAAAAAAATAAAGACATAAAGATTATTGCAGTTGAACCTGAAGATTCGGCTGTTCTTAGTGGCGATGAAAATGGTTCTCATTTAATTCAAGGGATTGGAGCAGGCTTTATACCAAAAATATTGGATGTCAAAATAATAGATAAAATTTTACAGATTAGTAATAATTCTGCATTTGAGTTTTCTAGAGTTTTAGCAAAATATGAAGGTATTCCAGCAGGTATTTCATCTGGAGCAGTTTTAGCTGCTGCTGTCGAATTGAATGAAAATAAAAAAATGAAAAATAAAAATACTGTAATTATTATCCCCTCATTTGCTGAAAGATATTTATCAACACAACTTTTTAATGAAATTTGAAAATGAATAAATTTAATAACAAAACTCTCGAAAGATATTCAAGACAAATCATAATGGAAAATGTTGGTATTGAAGGACAAGAAAAAATTATGAATACATCGATTTCAATAATAGGATGCGGAGGCCTTGGAACAACAGCAGCTCAGTATTTAACGATGTCCGGAATAGGAGGAATATTATTAGTTGATGATGATTCTGTATGTTTGAGTAATCTTAATAGACAAACTTTATTTTCTGAAAAAGACTTGGGAAAGAATAAAGCAGAGGTTTTAAAAAATAATTTAAAAAAAATTAACCCAAAATCAAAATTAATTTCACTCCCATCAAGAATAAATAAAAGAAATATTTCCAAATTTTTGGAAAAATATAGTATTATTCTTGATTGCTCAGATAATTTTGAAACTAGGTATCTGGTAAATCAATATGCTTTCCAAAAAAAAAAAATTTTAGTCTCATGTGCTTTACAAAATTTTGATATTCAAGTTTATACATTTTCATCATGGGAAAACGAATACAATCCTTGCTATGAATGTATATTCCCTAAAGATATACCTAGCAATTCTCGCAGTTGTGATGAATTAGGTATCATTGCTCCTGTAGCAGGTATGGGTGGAATATTTCAGGCGAACGCAGTCATCAATATTATTTTAAACAAGAATAAACAAATTTTTAGAGAAATCATTTTATACGACTGTTTTGAAAGAATTTTTAAAAAAATACAAATTAAGAAAAATTCAAAATGCAAAATTTGCAAATAATAAGCTAATAATCTTTATTTCTATCTTTTACTAGGTCTGGAAGTATTTTACCTTTAGTAAATCTTTCAATATTTTTTATAACTCTATTACCCATGGCAATTCTACTTTCTTTAGTAGCAGAACTTATATGAGGAAGAAGAACAACATTTTTTGCTTCCAATAGTTTTTGTGTAACTTGGGGCTCATGTTCAAAAACATCAAGTCCAGCTCCACCAATTCTTTTTTTTAACAAAAGCTCTGCAAGCTCATTCTCATCAATAATTTCACCTCTAGAAGTATTTATAATAATCGAATTTCTTTTTAGAAGACATAGTCTCTTTTTTGAAAGCAAATGAAATGTCTCAGGTGTATAAGGGCAATGTATAGAAATTATGTCTGAATGTTTAAGCATTTCATCTAGATTATCCCAGTATTTTGCTTCGTAGATTTTTTCTATTCTCTTATCTAGTCTTTTTCTATTATGGTAATTTATTTTCATCCCGAGGGTAAGACATCTTTTTGCAACTGCTCTTCCTATTCTTCCCATTCCAATAATACCTATCTCTTTTCCTGAAATTTTTTCCCCTAGCATCTCACTAGGACCCCACCCTAACCAATCTCCTCTAAGAAGTTTTTTTTGAGCAATCCCAACACATCTGCAAAGCATCAAGATCATTGTTAACACAATATCAGAAGTATCTTCGGTAAGAACATCAGGAGTATTTGTGACCAAAATATTTCTTTCTTCAGCAGTAATTAAGTCAAGGTTATCTACTCCGTTACCAAAATTTGCTATAAGTCTTAACTTTTTTGCCGCTTTAATTATTGAGGCATCAATGGTATCACTAATACATGGTACTAAAATATCTATGTTTTCAATTTTTTTCTTTAACTCTTTGTATGAAAACTTTTTATCAGATTTGTTGTGTATTACAGAATAATTCTTTGATAATTTTTTTTCGATTAGATCAGGAAGTTTTCGAGTTAAGAGAATGACAGGATTTTTTAAAACCATTTCTAAGATTTTTAATTACTTTTTTTTTTTTGCAGTAATTTACCTTACACCAGATCAAAACTTTAGTCTGGGTAAAAAAAATTTTTTTTCTACCAAATATGAAGAAGCAAATTTAAGAAATGGTCCGGGGACTAACCATCTTATCTTATACAAAATACTTCAGAAAGGTTACCCTGTTTATGTTGTGGAAGAATTTGAAAACTGGAAAAGAATTACGGATTACAAAAACCGTTCAGGGTGGATCGCTAATTCTCAATTATCAAAAGCGACTTATGGAATTATTTTAGAAAATAATTCTATCTTATTTAAATTTCCGACAACTCAATCAAAACAGATTGCATTTTTACAAGAGGACGTGACATTTCAAATTATAGATTGCAAATTTTATTGGTGTAAAATAAATTTAAAAGGATTCACTGGTTGGGTTGAGACCAAAAATTTTTGGGGATCAAAAGACTAGAATTTCTGAACTCAAATATTGATAGTACTAATCAATATTTATTTTTGAAGATCAAACCTATCTAAATTCATAACTTTATTCCAGGCCAGTATAAAATCTCTAATAAATAAATCTTCAGAATCATCACATGCATAAACTTCAGATATAGCTCTAAGTTGAGAATTAGATCCAAAAATTAAATCAACTCGAGTAGCTGTTGTAATTTTTTTTTCTGATTTTCTATCAAAGCCTTCATAAATATTATCTTTTCCTGATTTCCATTCAATATCCATATTTAAAAGTTGTACAAAAAAATCATTAGAAAGTTTATCTGTTTTCTTAGTAAAAATTCCATGGTTATTATGGCTTATACCTAATGAACGCATACCGCCAATTAAAACTGTCATTTCTGGAGCAGTTAAACCCATTAGTTGAGATTTATCTAATAGCATTTCTTCAGGACTTGAAGTATATTCTTTTTTTTGGTAATTTCTGAAACCATCAGCTAAAGGCTCAAGTACCGCAAAAGATTCAATGTCGGTATTTTCCTGAAGGGCATCTCCTCTTCCAGGAACAAAGTCAAGTTTTTTCCCACTTGCTAATTCAATCCCAACATTACCTCCTAAAACAATAACATCTGCCAAGGATGCGCCACTATTCTCGGAAATATTTTGTAATTTTCCAATTACTTTTTTTAATTGATCAGGTCTATTAACTTCCCAGTCTTTTTGTGGAGCTAAATTAATTCTAGCTCCATTAGCACCACCCCTTAAATCTGTACATCTAAAAGTTGAAGCACTTGCCCATGCTGTTTCAACAAGTTCAGCAATTGACAAACCAGAAGATTTTATTTGGTTCTTAAGATCATCAATACTGTAGTCAGATTTTCCTTCTGGAATTGGATCCTGCCAAATTAATTCTTCATCTGGAATTTCTGGTCCTAAATATCTGGCCTTAGGACCCATATCTCTGTGCAACAATTTAAACCATGCTCTAGCAAAGGCATCAGCAAATTGATCAGGGTTTTCTAAGAATTGTTTAGAAATTTTATTATACTCTGGGTCCTCCTTCATTGCCATATCTGCTGTAGTCATAATTGTTGTAACTTTTTTTGAAGGATCAGATGCATCTGGGGCAAGATCGTCACTTTCAGGGTTTATTGGGTGCCATTGAAAAGCACCAGCAGGACTTTTTACCAGTTCCCAATCATATCTAAATAAAAGTTCAAAATAACTATTATCCCACTTTGTTGGGTTGGTTGTCCATGGTCCTTCAATACCACTTGTAATTGCATCCCTGCCTTTTCCTGAACCAAATGAATTTTTCCACCCAAACCCCATTTGTTCGATAGGCGCACCTTCAGGTTCTGCGCCTACGTTTTCTTCAGGTGCTGCTCCGTGGGCTTTTCCAAAAGTATGCCCCCCAGCAGTAAGTGCTACAGTTTCTTCATCATTCATTGCCATACGCGAAAAGGTTTCTCTAATATCTTTTGCACTCGCAAGTGGATCTGGTTTACCATCAGGACCTTGAGGGTTAACATAAATAAGACCCATTTGAACTGCCCCTAATGGTGTTTCTAAATCTCTAACTCCACTGTATCTTTTGTTATCCAGCCAACCTTTTTCTTGTCCCCAATATATATCTTCTGGAGGTGACCAAATGTCTGCTCTCCCTCCACTAAAACCAAAAGTTTTTCCACCCATCGACTCAATTGCAACATTACCTGCTAATATGAAAAGATCAGCCCAACTAATTCTTTTTCCATATTTTTGTTTCAATGGCCACAATAATCTTCTTGCCTTATCTANATTACCATTATCAGGCCAACTGTTGAGTGGAGCAAATCTTTGGTCACCGGTTCCACCACCACCTCGACCATCCCAAGTTCTGTAAGTTCCTGCTGCATGCCATGTAAGTCTTATGAAAAAAGGTCCATAATGTCCATAGTCTGCAGGCCACCAATCTTTTGAATCAGTCATTAAATCATTTAAATCTTTTTTAAGAGCAAAATAATCAAGTTTTTTAAATTCTTCTCTGTAACTAAATTCCAAATCCATTGGATTAGATCTTTTATCATTTTGATGAAGGATATTTATATTAAGTTGGTTCGGCCACCAATCTCTATTCGTCGTACTTGGACCTTTGTTCATTGTGCTTGAACCATGCATTACAGGGCATTTGCTTATATCATCCATCATAGGTTATTCCTCCATAAAAAAATTGAATGTGTATTTTTTTGATTTGATATTTGATCATAATTAATCAAATATTCCATGCAACCTCAACAACACTAATATTAATTTAATAAAACCATATAATTAGTCAAGGGTTATTTAGAGCTGTTCTAATTAAATTTAATTAATCTAGATTAACAAAAACCTGAACTNATGNNATAGNTTTTCCNTTNGGNGGTTTTGGGACTTTNGNTAATTTAATNTCAGNNTNTTTAATATCTATTAGCTTTTCACTTTTCTTACAAAAAAAATGATGATGTGGTTTTAAATTTGTATCAAAAAAAAATTTATCGCTTGGCACCCTTAATATTCTTAGAATACCATGCTGAGAAAATAAATTAAGTGTATTATAAACAGTAGCCAAAGAAATATTTAAACCCTTTTTTTCAACAAGGCTGTGAACATCTTCAGCCGTATGATGACTATCACCTTTTTGAAAAAGTATAGATATTATTTTAATTCTTTGTGATGTAACTTTAAGTGGAGAAGCCTTCAAATTGTTTAAAGCATCATTTATAAATTTATTCATTACAACTCCCAATATTTCAAAAATTACAATCCCTTGAGAATTCTGTCAACCAATTCTTTAACTTTAGGAACATATCCATTACTGTAAAAGGGATCTCTTGCAAATCTATAAACAGAGTGACCCGCAAACATTAAAGCGTTTTCTAAGCTTGCTAGTCCATGACTGATTTCCATCAAGGTTTTTTGTATGCAGAAAGATCTAGGGTCAGGTTTTTTACCATTATTACCAGTTTCGCCCTGAGACCAATTACTAAACAGACATTGAGACAAACACCCCATACAGTTTATTTGGTCCTTTAAAATTTGCTTTGCTTTTTGAATTGTTACCCAAATCAAGGTATTATCTGGCGTTTTTAATGGTTTAAGAAATCCTTTATTCATCCATTTTTCAATTCTTGATTTATCCTCCTTTTTAACAAAAATAGGTTTTCCCCTAGGACCTATTTCAATTTTTTCCTCATACTCATTTGTTCTCATTTTTTCAAAAGGAGTTTGTCTTGCAGACCTTTGTTCAAGTTCTTTCAAGAAATCATTTCTAACAGCTGATGAATAAAAACCAGTAGGGCTAAATCTATGTAATGAAACCTCTCCTTTTTTTATAGTTAAAAGTTTCTTTTTCCAATCATCTGGAATTGGACTTTCTTTGGTCAATAAAGGTCTTGTTCCAAACTGGAAAGCTATTTTTCCTATTTCTGGATTATCAATCCAATCCGACCACTCTTCAAGATTCCATACNCCCCCTGCCATAATTATTGGAACATCCTGCAGATCGAATTGATTCATTAAGGATCTTAATTCTTTAACTCGAGGATAGGGAGGTTCAGGTGATAAAGGATTTTCATTATTTGAAAGACCATTATGTCCACCAGCTAACCATGGGTCTTCGTAGACCACACCTCCCAGGAATTCAGAAGTTTTTCTGTAAGATCTTTTCCACAAAGCATTAAATGCTCTGGCCGAAGAAACGATTGGATAGTAATAAACCCCAAATCTGGCTGAAATTTCTGACAGTTTGTAAGGCATTCCAGCACCACAGGTCACTCCATCAATAATATCTGATGCTCTTTCTAATGTTTCTGTTAAAATTGTTTCTGCAGCTGCCATTTCCCATAAAATATTCATATGTAACACTGCATCTTTTCCTGCTATATCTCTTGCTTGTTGAGCTTGAGTAACAGCACCTTTGATTGCAAAATCAATAAGTTCATGGTGCCTTGCAGATCGTGTTTTNCCATAATATTTCTGTTCAATCAAATTACCTTGATCATCAAATGAATCTGCATTTACTCCGGAAAATGTACCTACCCCACCTGATTTAGCCCATGCACCAGAGCTTAATCCATTACTTATTGAAATCCCTTTTCCTCCTTCAATTAATGGAAGTGAATCCTTTCCTGAAATCATTATTGAATTTATGGTTTTCATTATCTAAAATACTTAAACGTCTTTAATACTAAGTTTAACCTTTCCCCTGTCATCAACTCCTATCACTTTAACCTTAACCATATCACCCTCATTTACAACATCTGTTGTTTTTTCTACTCTTTCATCTTTCAACTGGCTTATATGTACCAAACCATCACGATTTCCTAAAAAGTTCACAAATGCACCAAAGTCCATTGTTTTTACAACCTTTCCTTCGTATATTTTACCAACTTCAGGTTCTGCTACAATGTCATTGATCATTTTTAAAGCTGCATCACCTTCAGATGCTTTTATAGAAGATATCAAAACTTGACCATTATCATCAATTTCAACTTTAGCGCCAGTTGTGTCACAAATTTCGCGAATTATTTTTCCACCAGTTCCTATTACTTCTCTGATTTTAGATTTATCAATCTGAATTTTCTGAATTTTAGGCGCATTATCTTTTGGTTTTGATCTTGGTTTATCAATTACACTATCCATTTTTTTTAAAATTATCTTTCTGGCATCTAGTGCCTGATCCAAAGCAACTTTCATAATTTCCTCTGTTATACCCGTAACTTTTATATCCATTTGAAGGGCTGTTATTCCATCATTTGTACCTGCCACCTTAAAGTCCATATCACCCAAGTGATCTTCGTCTCCAAGAATATCCGTTAAAACAGCAAAGTCCTTATCATCCTTAATCAAACCCATTGCAACTCCAGCAACTGATTTTTTCAACGGAACTCCTGCATCCATTAAACACAAAGACGCACCACAGACAGTTGCCATTGATGATGATCCATTAGATTCTGTTATCTCTGAAACAACTCTAACTGTATATGGAAATTCTTCGATTTGACTTAACAATGGATTAATTGCTCTCCAAGCCAACTTTCCATGTCCTATTTCTCTTCTTCCCGTTGCACCAATTCTTCCAACTTCGTTGACCGAAAATGGNGGAAAATTATAATGAAGCATAAATTTTTCTTTAATGTCACCATCAAGTGTATCTTTTGTCTGCTCATCACTAGAAGTTCCTAATGTTGATGTTACCAATGCTTGCGTTTCTCCCCTCGTAAATAGAGAACTTCCATGAACATTTTCTAAAAAATTTATTCTAACATCAAGGTCTCTTACTGTTGTTAAATCTCTACCATCAATTCTTTTTTTTGTTTTTAAAATTGATGTTCTAACAATTTTCTTCTCTTCCTCTTTGATATATGAGTTAATTACTCCAGAGTCGGAGTCATCTTGTAAAAAAGTATCTACAATTTTTTTTCTTGCCTCATTCAAGCTTTCATTTCTTTTTTTCTTTTCCTTAATTTTATAAAGCGGAGCTAATTCTTTAACAGAAATATTTTGAAGTTTTGAGAGAAAATCAGGAGCTTCAGAACTATCTAATATCCATGAATCTTTAGCTGATCGTTCGGCAAGCTCGATAATCTTTTCAATTACAGGTTGAAATTCTTTAAATCCAAATTGAACAGCACCTAACATAATTTTTTCAGGTAGTTCGCTAGCCTCAGATTCGACCATTAAAACACCGTCTCTTGTTCCAGCTACTACCAAATCAAGCTCACTATTCTCTTGTTCTTCAACAGTAGGATTTAAAATATATTCTCCTCCTGAATACCCAACTCTTGCGCAGGCTAATGGTCCTAAAAAAGGNAAACCTGCAATAGTTACCGCNGCAGATGAACCTATCATAGCACATATTGCGGGGTCATTTTCACCATCATAATTTATTACTGTACAAACTACTTGCGTTTCATTCTTAAAATTTTTGTGAAATAAAGGTCTCAAGGGTCTGTCTATTAACCTTGAGTTTAGAATTTCGTTTTCTGACGGCCTTCCCTCCCTTTTAAAATATCCACCTGGAATTTTCCCAGCTGCATATGCTTTTTCGATATAATGAACAGATAATGGGAAAAAGTCCAAATTAGGGTCAGAACCCTTAGCGGCCGTAACTGCACATAAAACAGAGGTGCCCCCTAGTGTAGCCAAAACAGCTCCATCAGCTTGTCTAGCCATTAATCCAGTTTCTAGTTTAAGATTTAGACCTTTCCAGTCCAATTCAACGTTTACAATTTCAAACATTATGTCTCCCTGATTTTTAGCGCCTTAGGCCAAGAGACTTGACTATGGAATCATATCTACTAACACTTTTCTTTTTTAGATAAATAAGTAATTTTTTCCTTTTACCAACAAGCTTCATCAGGCCACGACGTGTGTTATGATCTTTTTTATTAATCTTTAAATGATCGGTTAAACTCTTTATTCTGTTTGTAAAAACTGAAACCTGGTACTCGCTTGACCCAACATTTGTAATTGAAGACTTTGCTTCTACCTCTTTTTTTTCAATTTCTTTCGACATTCCCTAATTCTATCCTTTCAACTATTAAATTGCCCTAAGTATTTTCTTCGGATAAAAATTCTTTTCCAAAAGATAACCAAAAGCAACAATTTTATTAGCAAACTTTGCAAATGCTAATTCGTTCTGCTTTTCAAAAAATTTATCAGTTTTAACAGAACAACCATTTAAAATCAAATTAAGCTGACTTTTTTTTAAATTAATTTCCTTTACTCCGCAAAAAAAACTATCTACTGGTTCTACAGTATTAATAAGTTTTTCACTATGCATTAAACTCAATAAATAATCTAGTGAAATAAGTTTTTTATTAAAATTTGAAAATTTAGTTCTTCTGAGTGATGAAACTGTTCCAACAGTACCTAGTGAATCAGCTAAATCTTCTGCTAAACTCCTTACATATGTTCCAGTGCCACATTCAACCAAAAACTCTGCTTTGTCTTTTGAAATAGTATTCTTTAAAACAAACCTATTAATATTTACATTCTTACCCTCGATTGAAAATTTTTTTTTATTTCTTACAAGTTTATATGCTCTTTGACCGTTTATCTTTTTGGACGAATATTTGGGAGGAATCTGATAAATTTCTCCAACAAAATTTTTCAATTTTTCTAAAATTTTATTTTTTGATGGAAATACATTTTTTTTTTTTATAATTTTTCCTTCTAAATCACCAGTTTCAGTTTTCACTCCCCACTGGATTGTAAAAATATATTCTTTGGTTTGATTCTCGACTAACCTTATAGTTTTAGTAGCATTTCCAATTGCAATTGGAAGAAAGCCTGAAGCAAGAGGATCTAAAGTTCCAACATACCCAGCCTTACAATTATTAAAAATTTTTCTAACACTTTGCAATACCTTATTTGATGAAACCCCAATTGGCTTATCAAGGAAAATCCATCCATCAATCTTTGACTCAAGTTTTTTTTTCATGTTTATTTTTTTAAATGATTTAAAATAGATTCTAATCTTTGAGAGTCTTTGGTCAAAGTATCAATCTTAAAATCTAGTTTTGGTGTAAATCTTAGATCAATGTTTTTCGAGAATTCTCTAGAAATCTGTGAGGATTCTTGATTAATAGATTTAATCAAACATTCATTTGAAATATCACCAAACTCAGAAAATTTTGATATATAAACCCTTGCATTCCTAAAGTCAGGTGACAAAGAAACTTCTGAAACCAAAATTGTAAAAGAATTACCGTTTTGATCTGAAAAGTTTCTTGATAGGAAAATATCTGCTAAGGTTCTTTTAACCAATTCTGAGGCTTTTAAAACGCGAGATTGTTTTTTTTCTTTTTTGAAATAATTAAGATTATTTTTACTCATCTTTTTCCATTACAAAAAAACTCAGTTTATCACCCTCTTGTATTTCATTAAATTTTTCTAATTGAATACCACACTCTTGTCCCGCAACAACCTCTTTAACTTCGTTTTTCTCTCTTCTTAAACTTTTAATGGTAGTTTCAAAAATGATATCATTTTCTCTTAAAACTTTTACATTAGATGAAGACAAAGCCTTACCTTGTTCCAAGTAACAACCAGCTATACTATTATTGGAAATTGTGAAGACTTTTTTTATCTCTGCGTCACCAATGTGTTTTTCAATAGTTTTAGCTTCAAATAATCCATCAATGATTTTTTTAGCCTCATCAATAACTTCATAAATAATGGAAAAATATTTAATGCTAATGCCATCTCTTTTTGATAGATTTTTTGCCTGAACATTTGCTCTTACATTAAAACCAAATATAACAGCATTAGTTGCAATTGCCAAAGAAACATCTGATTCATTTATTTCACCAACTCCAGTGTGTTGCACTTTTATTTCTATAGAATCAGAATTCATTTTTTTCAGANTTTGTTCTAATGCTTCTTTTGAACCATGAACATCAGCTTTTATTATAATTGAAATTATCAATTTTTCTTCAGTTGAGACGTCCTTCATCATTTGCTCAACTGAAACCCTTTTTAAAGAAGCGTTTTCTTCAACTCTTTTAGTTCTTGATCTATATTGTGTAACTTCTCTTGCTCTAGATTCATTTTCAACTACTACTAGTTTGTCACCTGAGTCTGGTGCTCCAGATAAACCCAGAACTTCAACTGGAAAACTCGGAAAGGCCTTATTGAGTCTTGCTCCACTATCATCATAAAGAGCTCTAACTTTTCCCCATTCTTTTCCAATGATTACAATGTCTCCAACGTTCAAACACCCATTTTGAACTAAAACTGAAACAACCGTCCCTCTTCCTTTCTCAATTTTTGATTCAATTACAGTACCTTCCGCTTTTCTATTGGGATTGGCTTTTAATTCTAAAATTTCTGATTGTAAAATTATTGATTCTAATAATTCATCTAGACCTTTTTTTGTCTTTGCTGAAACTTCAACCATAACTGAATCTCCACCCATCTTTTCACTAATAATTTCATGCTTCATTAAATCTGCTTCAACTTTTTGTGGATTGGCAGCAGGAAGATCAATTTTATTGATTGCAACCACTATCGGACAGCCAGAAGCTTTTGCATGACTTATTGCTTCAATTGTTTGTTCGTTTACACTATCATCGGCAGCTATAACTAATATTATAATATCGGTTATATTTGACCCCCTAGCTCTCATCTGACTAAAAGCCGCGTGCCCAGGAGTATCAATAAAAGTTATTTTTTGTTTGTTTTTTGTCTCTACAATATATGAGCCTATGTGTTGTGTGATTCCACCTGCTTCGTTTAATGCAACTTTCTTTTCTCTTATTGCATCCAAAATTGAGGTTTTTCCATGATCTACATGACCCATGATTGTAACTACAGGTGGTCTATTTTCTAATTGTTCATTTTTGTCTTTATCGCCTAACAAACCAATTTCAACATCAGATTCACTTACTCTTTTTGGTATATGACCAAGCTCAATCACAACTAATTCCGCTGTATCTCCATCAATAGTTTGATTTATTGTTGCCATTACACCGAGCTTCATTAAAACTTTAATCAAGCTTGTGGACTTTTCAGCCATTCTGGATGCTAATTCGTTCACTGCAATAAAGTCAGGAATAGTTATTTCCTTTTTTTTCTTTTCTTTTGGATCCAGAAGATCTTTGCTAGGGTCTAGCTTGACAATATTTCTTAATTTTGCCTTTTCTCTAGCTCTTTTTATAGCTGCGAGTGACCTAACTTTTTCGTTGTTTTCGTTATCTAATGCTTGAGAAATTGTAAGCTTTCCTTGTCTTCTATTTTCAAAACTTTTTGGAGATTTAGGAGGTTTTTGTTTTTTTATAGTTTCTCTGTTATCTTTATTTTCATTTGGTGAAACATCATTGGAGATATGTTTCGGTGAGGTTGGTTTTGCATTTTTCTTTTCGTTTTTTTCAACAATATCTTTTCCTTGAACTTCTTGCGTTTCTTCATTAAGTGCAGTTTCTGAACTTTTTTCTCTTATTTCCTCAGCCAAATCAACTTGTGAGTCTGCTTCTGGGCGTTTTACGATTTCCTCTTTAAGCAGATTATCCTGTTGATTAAAGTTAGACAATGTCCTTTTCTTCTTCACCTCAACTGAAACTGATCTTGTCCTTCCATGAGAAAAACTTTGTTTTATTTGTCCAGCATTAAAAGTCTTTTTTAACTGAAGCTTTCCGGGATACGTCTTTTTTTTATCTTTACTTTCTTCCATCTTCTTTGTCTTCAAACCAATGTTTTCTTGATTCAATAATTATTTCATTTGCTCTGTCCATATCTAAATTGCCAATCACATCAATTAATTCGTCACTTGAAAGATCTGCCAGATCGTCTCTAGTTTTAATGCCGCTATCTTTAAGTTTAATAAGTTGATCGGTATTCAGAAAATCTTGTCCAAGTAAATAATCGTCAAGTCCACTTTCTTTTAGTATCACTAAATTTTCTTTTCTAATTTTTTCTAGATGAATTTTAGCACGGTTTATCAACTCATTTGAAAGTCCTTCGTCAAAGCCCTCTACAGATGAAAGTTCTGAAGGTGAGACCAAGGAGATTTCTTCCATATTACTGAATCCTTCTGTTACAAGAAGGTGAGCTATAACTTCATCTACGTCTAAACATTTGATAAAATTTTGTGAAAGAGTTTTGAACTCTTCACTTCTTCTATCAGATTCTTGACTAGCAGTTAAAATATCAATACTCCACCCCGTCAATGAACTTGCCAATCTAACATTTTGACCTTTTCTTCCTATCGCTAAACTTAGTTGTTCATCTGGAACTATAACATCTATCTTTTTTAATTCTTCTTCAATAATTACCTTTTCTACCTCGGCAGGACCCAAAGCATTAACTACAAAAGTAGCCACGTCTTCTGACCATAAAACTATATCAATTTTTTCACCTTGAAGCTCATTTACTACTGCCTGAACTCTACTTCCTCTCATTCCTACACAAGCTCCAACAGGGTCAATGCTTTTTTCTTTTGTAAAAACTGCAATTTTTGCTCTACTACCAGGATCTCTGGCCACAGATTTAACTTCAATAATTGCATCGTAAATTTCTGGGACCTCTTGAAAAAAAAGTTTAACTAGAAAATTGTTGTGGGCTCTTGATAAATAAATTTGAGGTGCCTTTAGATCATATTTCACTTCGGTTATGTAAGCTCTGATTCTGTCTGACCTTCTAAAAACCTCCCTATTCAAGAGTTCTTCTCTTCTAAGAATAGCCTCTCCTTTACCTAGATCAACTATTAAGTTTCCATACTCAACTCTTTTTACAATTCCATTTACAATTTCTCCAACCTTGTCTTTAAATTCATTGAATTGCATTACCCTTTCGGCTTCTTTAACTTTCTGGAAAATTACTTGCTTTGCAGTTTGAACAGCAATTCTTCCAAAATCAAGTGGTGGAAGTTCTTCGATAAGAAACTCACCAATGCTTAACTTATTTTCTTTAGGTAATTCGTTTGAATTTATTTTGTTTGTTCTTTCTTCTTCTGGGAACTCTTCAATATCCTTAACCACTTCCTGGTAACGGAACAATCCAATTTTACCAGTATTTTTATCTACTTGGGCTCTGATATCCAATTCATAACCGTATTTTGTTCTTCCTGCCTTAGCAATAGCTACTTCCATAGCTTCCAAGACCTCTTCAGAACTTATACCTTTCTCTTTTGCTATATTCTTTGCAACATCAATTAAGTCTAATGATTGTTGGTCTTTAATTTCAGTATTTTCCAATTCTCTTTCTCTTTCTCTTTCTTTGAAATTATAATAATCACATTAATTATGTTATTTAATACCAATAGTTAACAAAAACTTAAATAAATTTAATTAATTTTTTAAATTTTTATATTTGAAGATTGTCATGAAAGATTTCCTTTTTGAATTTTCTGCTCTTTTAAAATATTTAGTTGTTGATATATCAAATCTTTTAGAAAAATCTGTATTCATATTTATTGGAAAAATATTGAAACTTTTCTATTTAAAAAAAATCTCTAAAATTTGTTTTTGATAGTCTTCATGATCAGTAGAAACATAAATTAAAGACTTAATCTTGCAAATACTAGAAATTTTTCTTACAAATTCAGAATTTATTAATCTTCTTTTTTTGTGTTTTTTTTTTGGCCAAGGGTCTGGAAATAAAATAAAGATCTTACTAAATTTTATTTTCTTTATATATTCATAAAAACTTTTAAAATCCAAATTTGAAAAATAAAGATTATTGAATTTATCTTTTTCAGTTTTTTGACTTAACTTAATTGAACCATTTAAAAATGGATCACAGCCTAAAAAACAGTCTTTTAAATTTTTTTGAGCTTGGTAAATTATGTTATCTCCAGTTCCAAAACCAATTTCCAAGTTAAAGCAACTAAATAAAGGTTTAATCTTTTTTATTTTAAATTTTATATTATTATGATTCAAAAAAAATTCTGAATTATTTAAATCTTCAATATCTTTTGTACTTATCCTTCTAGATATTTTTCTTCCATAAAATTCTTTCATTAATAATTTTTTAATAATGTGTCAACGAATCCCAAATTTTCCCAAGAAAAAAAACCTGTCTTTGCCGAATAATCTCTTCCAAAGTGACCATAACTAGCTGTAATTCCATAAATAGGATTATCAAGGTTCAAGAATTTTTTTATGCCTGATGGGGTCAAATCAATATTTTGATTAATTATTTCAACTAGACGGTCATTATTAACATTTGATTCAACATCTGTTTTTAGAAAAATTGATATGGGATGAGAAACACCAATAGCATAAGATAGTTGGATAAGGCACTTTTTAGCTATTTTGCTAGCTACAATATTTTTCGCTATAAACCTCGCAATATATGCTGCTGAACGATCAACTTTTGTATAATCTTTACCTGAAAATGCTCCTCCGCCATGAGGTGCGGCACCTCCATATGTATCAACAATAATTTTTCTCCCTGTTAAACCAGCATCACCATCTGGTCCTCCAACAACAAACCTTCCAGTTGGATTAATTAAAATTTTATAATTTTTTGGAATATTTGCATCTGGAAGAGCTTCTTCTATAATCTTTAAAACCTTTTTTCTTATTTCACTATTTCCCGCTGAATCATTGTGTTGCGTTGAAACTACAATTGATTCTATTCCTTTTGGTATACCTTTTTCATATAAAACGGTTACCTGACTTTTTGAATCAGGTCCAAAAAAGGAATCATTATCGCGCCTATATTTTGAAAGTTTCTTCAAAATTCTATGAGAATATTCTATTGGGGCAGGCATAAAATTTGATGTTTCAGAACAAGCATAACCAAACATTATACCCTGATCACCAGCTCCTTGATCCTTTTTATTTTCAATCTCATCAACACCCATTGCAATATCATTTGATTGCTTATGCAAAAGGTTTTCAACGGAAACATTCTTCCAATGAAATCCTTCTTGCTCATAACCAATATTTTTGATTTTTTCTCTAATAATATTCTCTATAATCTCATTCTCAACCATCTGAATATTCTTTTTAAGGCTTACCTCACCTGCAACTATAACTTTGTTAGTAGTTGCTAATGTCTCACAAGCCACTCTTGCATCTTTATCGGCTTTCATATATTGATCTAAAATTGCATCTGAAATTTGGTCACAGACTTTATCCGGATGTCCTTCTGAGACAGACTCACTTGTGAATAAAAAGTTTTCTTTATTATTTTGCATGAAGATCAAGTAATATGTTAATTCTTAATTTTTTTCAATTCTTTTTTCTATTAGTTATTATGTCAGACATCAGAGAAATAATTGCCAAAAGTGAGATTAGTAAAACCAGCGTATAATTTTTAAATTTCATAAAAAAAGTCTCATTATTGTTAGTTGATAGCTTTACGTCAATGTGTCCTGTTTTTTGCAAATCAATTTTTTTTAGAATTTTACCATTTAAATTTGCAATCACCGAAATTCCTGAATTAGCTGACCTAATCAAGGGAGTTCCTTTTTCAATAGCTCTGTATATAGATGCAGCTAAATGTTGTTTGGGACCAATAGTAGTTCCAAACCATGCATCATTAGTTATATTAACGAATAAGTGAGGTTTGTATCGAACAAAAGATTGAAAAATTGCTTCGTAACAAATTGAAGGTTCAACAAAAAAAATTTCACCATCTATATTAAGATTTATCCTTTTTTTGTTTAAACCTTTACTAAAGTCAGTAGAACCTTGAGTAAGTTTAGTAAATTTCAATAATTTTCTTAAGGGTACAAATTCGCCAAATGGTACTAATTTCTTTTTATCATAAACAAATAATTCGTCTTTATTTAATAAGTATAGTGAATTATAAATTTTAAAATTGTTATCGGAGAACTCTCTTCTTAACGCCCCAGTAATTAATACAACATTATCTTTTATTTCTTTCCTTAAATACTCCTCGAGTTCTTTTTCTTCGTTGAGATAAAAAGGAATTGCTACTTCTGGCCATACAACAAGATATTCTTCTTCCTCATTTAAATCTTTGTTTGTAAGATTAATTAATTTTTCCAAATGCATTGGAATTTTTAATTTATTCCATTTATCTTCCTGAGGAATATTTGGTTGAATCACTCTAATATTTATATTCTCATTAGATAGCGAAGATTTTTTTTTAAAAGGAAAATTATCGAAATTGTATAGAAAAATAGGAAATATTAAAAGAAAGACAAAAAAACTCCTTTTTTTTTCTAAAATTAAATATGATAATATGACAAGCCAATTAATTGTCAAAAAACTAAGTCCATACACACCTAAAAAACTTACAATATTTATAAATTCAGAGTTAAATGCCCAAATTTGAGCTGTCAAATTAAATGGTAATCCTCCAAAAATATTCGATCGAATCAATTCAGAGAGTAGAAAAATAAAACTCAAGCTAGTGCATTTAAAATATAAAAAATCAGAATTTACTTTTCTTAAAAAATTATGGAGAAATAAGGTAGGGAGTGAAAAAAACAAACCTAATGAAACTGGAAAAACAATAAGTACAACAGGAGAAAGGAGGAGGTGTTTTTCATAAACTAAAAAAGGGAAAACAATCCAATGCATTGAACCTAAAAAAAAACCAGTTCCAAACATCCAGCCGATGAAAAAAGAATTTTTCTGATTTTTTGACTTTTCTATTAAAGAAAAAAGATATGAAAATGAAATTATTATAATTGGGATTAAATAGATGTAAGAATAAGAAACCCCTGTAAGAACGCCTAAAATTAGTAATATTAGATATGATTGATAGTTCATTTACTTCAATGTTATTTGCATCTTCTTTATCCTTCTAGTATCTGCATCGATAATACTAAATTCAATTCCAGAAGAATGAGAAATTACTTCTCCTCTTTCGGGAATTCTTCCAACTAAAAAGAAGACCAGTCCACCCAAAGTGTCAACTTCGTTTCTTTCAGATAATTTAAGAAATTTACCAATTTTATCTTCGATTTCATTAACAGTTATTCTTGCTGAAACTTCATAAGTTTTTTTTGAAACTTTTTTTATTTTGTGATCTTGTTCAAAATCATGCTCATCCTTTATTTCTCCAACAATTTCTTCTACCAAATCTTCAATTGTAACTAACCCATTTGTTCCGCCGAATTCATCAATAACAATGGACATATGTATTTGTTCAGATCTCATTCTAAGTAAAAGATCCAGAATTTTCATAGAAGGTGAAGAAAATAATATTTTTCTCATTAATTTTTTTATTATCTTACTTTTTTTATTTGCTTTCCCGTTTTGATTTATGTGTCTAAATATATCTCTAATATGAATCATACCTGTAATTTTATCTAAATTGTTATTGTAAACAGGTATTCTGGAATGTCTGGTTTTATCAATATATGTTATTAATTCGTGTAGCGAAGAACCTTCAGAAATTGCATCAATATCAGCCCTTGGCACCATAATATCTTCGATGCATTTCTCGTCAATTTCAAAAACGTTTTTAAAGATTTTTTTAGTGCCATCATCAATTTTCTTATCTCTATCTTCGTCATCCTCAATCAAGTTTTCAAGAACATCTTTAATCCTATCTGGTTTTGAAAAACCAAATCTAGATTTTATTTTTTGAAAGAAATTTTTGATCATTTTATTTTAATTATAAGGAGCTGGAATAGATAATTTCGACAAAATATTTGTTTCAAATCTTTCCATNATTTCTGCTTCTTTGTCATTCTGATGGTTATGTCCTAGCAGATGTAACAAGCCATGAACAAGAATATGCGTTAAGTGATTTTCAAACGGTTTCTTTAGCTCTGCAGATTCAATTTTTATTTTTTCCAAAGATAAAACAATGTCTCCTAATATTTTTGAAGGAATCTCATCAAAAATCTTTCTCTCTTCATCTTGTGGAAATGATAAAACATTAGTTGGCAAATTTTTATTTCTATACTTAAGATTAATTTTTGAAATTCCAAAATTATTAGTAATAAGAACTGAAAGGTAAAAGGAGTTATTTAGTAAATTAGGTTTGAGCTCTCGAATTGCAAAAGTCAGAACATTTTTAATAAGACCTTTTATCTCATCTTCTTCATAGCCTAATTTCTCATCTGTAATGATTTCAATCATAAAGTTTAATATGTTGATTAAAAATATCTTTTTCCAACACCTTTGTCTTTTTCGAATTCTTCATATTTAGAAACTATTTTTGACACAAGGGCATTTCGAACAACATCATTTTCCATAAATTCTATGAAACCAATTTCTTTTACATTCTTAAGAATATTTATAGATTCCCTAAGACCTGATTTTGTTCCAGATGGTAAATCAACTTGAGATAAATCACCATTAATTATCATTTTAGAATTTTCTCCTAATCTAGTTAAAAACATTTTCATTTGTATCGGTGTTGTATTTTGAGACTCATCTAAAATTATAAAAGCATTAGATAATGTCCTTCCTCTCATAAATGCTAATGGAGCTATCTCTATACAACCTGATTCTATCTTTTTTAAAACCTCTGAAAATGATAACATATCATTAAGTGCGTCATAAATGGGCCTAAGATAAGGATCTATTTTCTCTTTCAAATCACCTGGGAGGAATCCCAATCTTTCACCAGCTTCAACAGCTGGCCTAGATAAGATAATTTTATCAATTTGACCAGACTTTAGCATAGNCACAGCAAATGCGNCAGCTAGATATGTTTTTCCTGTTCCTGCAGGACCACAGCAAAAAACCATTTGTTTTTTTTTTACCATGTTAAAATAATCAATTTGTTTTTTTGAACGCGGTTTAATTATTTTCTTTCCAGCGGAAATAACAATCGAATCCAGTTGACTTGGATCATTAAAATTTTTATCAATTTTAGTATTTTTTAAGATATTTATAGTTCCTATAATTTCCCCTACATCAATATTATTACTTTTAACGGCTTGATTGTAAAGCTTAATCAAAACGTTTTCCGCTAAATCTACATCAGTGTTTTCTCCAATAATCCTCAAAAAATTTCCTCTAGGTAAAATTTGAATGTTTAATTCATCTTCCAGGATCTTTAAGTGTTTGTCGTGTTCACCAAAAATTGTAGGTAAAATCAAATTATCATCAAATGAAATTGTTTTTGAAAACTCTTTTTGTTCATTTTTTTTAATTTTCATTAAAGTTTAATTTAGTACTTTTCCGTGCAGAGAAAATGATGTGCGATTATTAATTTTTACTTTTAACGTTTTTCCTATAACATTTTTTGAAGAGAAGAAATGAACAGGTTGCAGGTGTTTGGTTCTTCCTACAAATTGATTGTTTTTTTTTGCACGAGAAGAAACTAGAACTTCAACAGTTTTATCTATAAAAGAATCATTAAAATCTGTTTGTTGATTTAGGAGCAATTCCTGAATTTTTTTTAATCTACTTGTTGAGATTCCTTCATCTACATATTCTTTTTTTAATGAAGATTTAGTTCCTGGTCTTGGAGAATATTTGAAAGAGTAAGAGCTAGCAAACCTTACCTGTTGAATTAAATCAATAGTTTCTTCAAAGTCTTGGTCTGTTTCACCTGGATATGCAACAATAAAATCTGAAGAAAAAGCAATATCTGGAACATCAAATCTTATTGATTTTACTAACTTAATATAATCTTCCCTTGAATGTTTTCTATTCATGTCCTTAAGAATCTTATTTNAACCAGATTGAACGGGCAGATGAAGAAAAGGCATTAATTTTTTATTATTCTTATGTTCATTGATGAGATCAAGTTTTATATCATTTGGATGTGAAGTTATATATCTTATTCTTTTTAGACCTTTGATCTTAGATAAAATCCTACATAGATCACTTAAATTTATTTCCTTTTCCAAAGATTTTTCGTATATTTTAGATTTATAAGAACTGACATTTTGACCAAGTAAAGTAATTTCAGAAGCTCCTGTATTTACTAAACCCTGAGACTCTGCATAGATATCCTCAGGTGGTCTTGAAAACTCTGCTCCTCTTGTATAGGGAACGACACAAAAAGAACAAAATTTATCGCAACCTTCTTGTATAGTAATTAACCTACTCACTCCCTTAAAGTTTGACACAGGGAATGATTTGAATTTTTTTTCATAAGAAAAATTAGTAAATTTTTTCTCTAATTTATTTTTTTTTAGTATTTTTGGTAAAACATGAAAGTTTTGTGGACCCAGCACAAAGTCAACTGATTTACTTCTTTTTAAAATTTCATCAGCTTCAGCCTGCGCCACACATCCAGCGACGATTATTTGCATATTCTTACCAGCTCTGATTCTATTTTCTTTAAAAACTGATAATCTCCCAAGGTCTGAATACATTTTTTCGCTTGCTTTTTCTCTTATATGACAAGTGTTAAGTATTGCAACATCAGAATTTTCAACTTTATTAGTTTTTGTAAATCCATTATTTAACAAAATATCATTCATTTTTTCGGAGTCATAATCATTCATCTGACAGCCATATGTTTTAATATAAAAGGACCGATTCATAGGGATAATAATTAAATACTTTTTTTTTTATTACAAGCATTTAAATTCGTAGAGTTTAATTTTGTTTTCTATTTCAATTGACTTATTGTTTTCAGAAACTTGTGAGGAAATGCATTTGAAACTATATCTAGTTGCCTCTTTCCTATCTTTAAAACTTGAAAACTCTTTTGCCTTATGAAAATTTATCTTTACCTCACTTACTCCCAAGCCCATAAACTTCCAGGCATGAGAAATTAAATCCATTCCTCCAAACCATGCAAAGAAAGGTCTAAATTTATTATCAACAGGAATACCATCCAATTTTGTGTAAGTTATTGAAACAGGTTGTATTAAAAAAAATTTTTTTGAATCAAATTCTATTGCACCTAGTAGTGAACTTTTAAACGGAAGAACTTTCTTTCCATCACTTGATGTCCCCTCAGGAAACAAGATAACATTATAACCACTATTCAATTTTTTACCTATAAAGTTAGTCTGTTCCTTTGCTTTCAATCTATTTTGCCTTTCTACAAATATTGTTCTTCCCAGTCTGCATAATTTATTAATAAAAGGCCATTTTGAAATCTCAGATTTTGCGACAAATATTCCATCTAAATTAGAGCCTAGAAGTATTATATCAAGATAAGAAACATGGTTTGAAACATAAAGTACATTATGTTTTTCTATATTTCCTTTACAAATAATTTTAATCCCAAAGATTTTAGCTAATCCTTTAAAAAAAAGTCTATAAAAAATAAAGAATTTCTGCTTACCTAATGAAAAAAAAATTAGTTGCATGAATGAACAAAAAATTGTCCAGATAGTTAATGGAAAGATTCTTAAAAATGAAAGAACTGGTGAATATAACATAGGCTAAAATTTTTTTTATTCATTTACAGCTAATTGAGAGTATTTTTTCATTATTTTAGATGATTTTAAAATTATTAAAACATCAGTTGTATCAAATTTTTTATCTATAATAGCTCCTTTTCCTACCCATGCACCCGCTCTTATATAAGCTTTAATTAAAGGTGGGAGGCTTCTAAAAATATCAGAATTCTTTAACTCTGATTTTTTTAAAACCTTATAATGTGCTTTTAGATGATTAAGTGGGTAAGTACAATACTTTTTTGGTGGTCCGTGATTATTATGAAGGTAAGATAATTGTCTTATATATTTTTGATAATCAGCAGAAGGAAAGCTTGCACAACCAAATATTAAATCAATATTATTCTTAAAAATATAGGTCGCTAGTGCTCTCCAAAGTAATCTAATAATTCTTCCATCTCTATAACCATCTATAACACAAGATCTTCCTGCCTCAAGAAGTGAAATATCTTTTGTTTCAAATAATTTTTTTATTTCAAACTCAGTTTCACTATAAAATTTTTTATAAGCAATATTTTTTGGTTTAATTAATAATCTGTAGGTACCTACAACAAAATCTACTCCCTTGGATTTATCAATTACAACAAGATGATCACACTCTTGATCAAATTCATCTTTATCAAATTCATTTTTAGAATTTCCGAAAAAACTTGAATATCTAAGTTTTTGTACATTTTTAATAAGTGGGTTGTTTGAGTCAATAGTTGTAACAAAGTAAGATCCAAAGGAAAATTCAACTTTTTTAGTTGGAATTAGGTTGCTAATTAAAGGTTTATTTTTCGAGAATTTATTTGAAAGCTTTGGAATGTAAATCACATTTTTTGCTACGTAACTTACTTTTGAAAGTATTGATTTAACTCCATGAAACTTTGATTGAGTTAAATGTACCAATTTATGATTCCTCCTTTTTTTCGCTCGGTATAGCATAAATTTCAAGTCGGTAGTCAATTAGTTGGTAACCTAGTTCCTTAGCCATTTGTTTCTGCATTGCATCAATAAATGTATTTCTAAACTCTTTAACTTCTCCATTCTTTACATTAATAAGGTGATGATGGTTTTCTCTTACTGTTTCATATCTTGAACTAAAACCTTTAAATTCATGTTTCTCCAAAAGGTTATTTTCTGTAAATAGAGCTATTGTTCTGTAAACAGTCGCTATACCTATCTTTTTATCAATTTTAGACACTCTTCTATGCACTGCCTCAACATCTGGATGATCTTTTGATTCTGATAAAACTTGAACTATGATTCTCCTTTGTTCAGTCATTTTTAAACCAATTTTATTACATTTATCTAATAATGAACTCATTTTATTAAACTTTTTATTACTTTTTGTTAAAAAAATATGGCATCTTTAAAAAACATATGACCATAAACATCAATTCTTATTATAGCATATAAAGAGAGAAATGAAAAAAAAAGTTTTAGATATTACATCAGAAAAATGTCCAATAACATTTTTAAAAGCTAAAATTTTTCTACAAGAGCACAGCAATGTTAATGAAAAGGTCATTTTAATTAAAGGAAGAGAAAATTTACTCTCCTTGAAAGAAACTTTAAAAAAAAATTTTGAAATTACATCTAAAAAAATAAATGATGACATTTATGAGATTATTGTAAAATGATTTATATGTTAAACTTCATTAACCAGGCATCATAGAATCTTCCGTCTTCCATATAATAATTCTTTCTTTTTCCAAAGAAAAAAAAATCATGTTTTTTGTAAAGTGATATTGCAAATTTATTTGTCTCATTTACTTCTAATAAAATTGTTTTTAAAAAATTTTTTTTACAATAATTTTTTGCGCTTTTTAAAAAGTTCTTCGCAATTCCCTGGTTTCTAAAATTAGGGTCAACAAATATTGAATAAAGCTCCAAAAAATCTCTAGTAATTGAAAAAATACAAAAACCAGTAAGATTTTCATTATTCATACTAACTTTACAAAATTTATTTCCACTATTTAAAATATTATCAATTTCCCAACTCATCCAAATGTTATTTCCTAATTCATTTCTATTTTTCAATTGCAGATCATAAACAATCTTTGAATGAGAAAACTCCATTTGCAAAATTTTATGGTTTTTCATAATAGGTATGATGGTAATATATGTTTAAGTCTTTCTTCAAAAAACCATTTAAACAAGCTTCTCCAAGTGTTTTAGCATTAATCTCAAGAGTTTTAATTGAAGTTTTTTTTAATATTTTTAAGCTTGTAAAGTTTGTTTCTTTGTTAGTAAATAACTGAGTATTTTTGTATTCTTTACATACTATTAAGTAATACTCAACAAATTTGTCTAATGTTCCAAAAAGTATTTCTGAAATTGGTAAAAACTTTTCTTTATTAGATTCAAAAAGTCTAAAGAAAACTGTTTCTTTACCAGAGGAAAAAAAAATTAATATATAATTGTTCTTAAGGCTAATTTGTTTAATAAAAATATCAAACATATTAATAGAGTAAATTTTAGAATTTGTAACAGCTGATATACCTTGAGCAATTGCTTTTATTGAACGAATCGCAGTAAAACTTCCAGGACCAGTTGAAAAAAAAATTTTGGAAATTTTTTTTATTTTAAATTTTACAAAAATTCGTTGCAAAACTCTGAATAATACCTCATTTTTAGTGTTCATCATGTTAGATTCTTCTAATTTTAATAAATTATTATTTTCGTAGATAGCAACGGATATTCTCTTGCTTGAAGAAAAAATTGATAATGATAACATGATAAAGTTCTAATAATGAATAAAAATTTAATCAAAGTAAATAAAAAAGAATTAGATGTTGATATTGATCTTAAATATGCTTCGATTGACAACTTTACAAATTCTACAATCCTTAAAAGTAAAGTTTGCTTTATTCATAAAGTTGCTTTTGAACATTTAACATTAGCCGTAAATATTGCAAAAAAAATTGGTTTAAGGCTTAAAATCTTTGATGCATATAGACCTGTTTACGTTCAAAAAAAACTATGGGAATGTTTACCAGATCCAAATTTTATAGTCCCACCAAAGAGAGGTTCACCTCATTCTAGAGGCGTAGCAGTTGATTTAACACTTATTGATTTAAAAGGTAATGAACTAGATATGGGAACTGGTTTTGATGAGTTTAGTAAGTTATCTTATCATGGAAATTTAAATATTTCTGAATCATCATATAAAAATCGTATGTTATTATTGGGAATAATGACAGATGCTGGATGGGATTTTTTCAGAAATGAATGGTGGCACTACCAATTATTTAACTCAAAAAGTTATCCAATAATTCAGGATATAATTAAAGATTGATGATATTTCGTATTTTTTTCTTTTTTATCATTGTTGCAAAGACTACGTTTGCAATTGAAAATTCTATGGTTGTGCTAATGTACCATCGATTTAATCAAACAGATCTAAGTTCTACAAATATAAATACAGATGAATTTATTAAACAACTGAATTTTTTAAAAGAAAATAATTATACAGTTCTTCCTTTGTCCTCCTTGATTTCTTTTTTTGAAAAAAAGAAAAAGCTTCCAAATAAAACTGTTTTTATAACTATTGATGATGGTTATAAAAGTGTTTACGAACATGCTTATCCAATATTAAAATCTTATAAATTTCCATTTAGTGTTTTTTTATCGACAAATTTTGTGAGTAATGAACATAATTCTGATTTTATGAGTTGGGAAATGATTAAAGAAATGCATCTTGATAATGTAGAAATTTTCAATCATACATCAAATCATGAAAGTTTATTAGATCAAAATGAAGAAGAAATTATAGAATCTATCTTAAATGCTCAGGAAGAAATAAAAAAAAATCTAGGTATCTTGCCATCAATTTTTTCATATCCCTATGGGGAAAATTCTTCAAAAACTAAATTTATTTTAAAAAAGATTGGTTTTGATTTAGCTTTTACTCAAAACTCAGGACCAATTAGTATTTATTCAGATCCATATTTTCTTCCAAGATTTCCGATTAACACTGAATTCGGCAGCATTGAAAGATTTAAAATGATTATTAATACGAAACCTCTGAATATTCTTAATTTTTCTCCTAGTGATACTGTAATAAAAACTAATGATCTTCTGATTGAATTTTCATCAAATTATTTGGCTAAAAAAATAAAGTGCTATATTAATAATTCAGCTGAAATTACTGAAATTAAAAATCATAATAATCAAAAGTATCTAAAGATTTCCAGTCTAGAAAAAAAAAAAAATTACAGACTTAATTGTACTCTGGTGAAAAGTAAGGAAGAAATATATTGGTTTGGAAAAACTTTTTATGTTAGAGAAAATTAATTATTAAATTCCATGTAATCAAATTTCATAAAATTATTACTTTCAATTAATTTTTTTAAATCTTTTACATATGCTTTCCTTCGTTCTGAGTAATTAATAAGGTATGTTGCTAAAGCTTTTCCTGATAAAACTTCTCCATTCATCCTCATTGTTCTTCTTTCTTGTCTAAAATTCTCGTATGCCGTATGAGTATTTAAATTTTTAATATAGGATCTTGTAGCATCTGAGAGATTATTAAATTTCCTAACAAGAAATTCTTTTCCCTTTTCACGTTTTTCTGGAATAATGCCTTTGTCTTTGTCAAAAGTGTATTGACCATAAATAGAATTTCCTTCTCTAAGGTATCTTGATGTTCCCCAACCACTTTCAATTGCTGCTTGAGCTAATGCAAGAGATATTGGAACCACATCAACCCTCATTAATAGATTACCCAGATTAGCTTCCTCTGAATCATATTTCTCACTTAATTCAAAAAGCCAAGAAGGCCAAAAGTCTCTTGAATAAACATCTCCTTCGGATTCTCTCCACCACTCTAAAATTTTTTTTCGATCATCAATGATCTTTTTATTTTCAATAAAAATTATAGGAAGAAGTGTATTAATAAATAAGTTTTTTCTTTCTTTCACTGGCTCAATTGACATAAAATCTTGTGGCAAAGAAGAAAAAATTATTAAATTAGACTTTTGATTACTTAAAAATGAGTCCACAGAGAAATTATATTTCTGAAAGATTCCAATCATTTCATTTGCTTCATTAATATAATCAACTGTCTCTTTTGAAGGGTACTTTTTAGCCTCTTCTTTACCCAAAATACTGTAGTTAACTCTTTCAGATTGCTTTTTGTAGCTTTTTGAAATTCCTTTATAAAAGCCAATGGCTAAATTTAAGGAGACTAGTGTTATAAGAAAAAAAATTAAGTTTTTATAAAGTGAGCGATCACCCATTAACTGCTTCCACAGAAACTATTTCAGGGACATAATATTTAAGCATATTTTCAATGCCAGACTTTAGTGTTAGTACTGAACTCGGGCAACCTGAACATGCTCCCCTCATCTCAAGAAAAACTACCCCACTTACAAATTTTACAAATTGAATATCTCCCCCATCTTGAGCAACTGCAGGTTTGATTCTTTGTTCTAAAAGTTCCTCGATTTGCTTAACTATTTCTTGTTCTTTCTTATTATATTTAATTTTTTTATTTTCTTTCTTTTTTTCTTTAATTGAAATTTTTTCGGTGGAGGTCAAAAAATCCGTTATTATTGAAAGAACATTTGGTTTAATTACTTCCCAATCAACTTCTTGAGATTTTGTAATAGACAAAAAATCTTCTCCTACGAAAACATTAGAAATATAACCCTCATTAAAAAGACGTTTAGCTAATACAAATGATTCTGCATCTTTTGAAGATTTAAATTCAGCAGTTCCTTTATCTAACAATTTTCTTCCTGGAATAAATTTTAAAGTTAATGGATTAGGTGTAATTTCAGTTTGAATAAACATAATATAAAAATAGTGTTATTACGATAAGTTGTCAATTTCTTCTTCACTGAGGTCAGAAGGAATAATTGTTATGGGTACTTTAATCTTAGATCTATGCTTGCCTGTAAAAGAAGTAATTAACTGGCCAGGTCCAGTATTGCTTGAAGATGCAGCTAACACAAAATTTGAAATAAATTTATTAGAATTTAAAAAATCAATAATACACTCTATTCTATCTCCCTTCATAATGAATTTTTTGGGCTTCCTATCTGTAAATTTAAGAACAAAGTTTTCATATTTTTCTATTTTAGATTCAGCTTCATCTCTAGATTCAGCTTCAGCTATATCTTCTACTGCTTTCCAATGGCTAAAGTCAAGTGTGTCAAATGTATATAAAATTGCAACTCTACCATTTGTTCTCACAGATCTTAATGCAGCATACTTCAATGCCTTAAACATTTCTTCAGAATCATCTAAAACAACCAAAAAGTTGAGTTCTTTACTCATTATTAAAATTTC
>PALU01000018.1 GCA_002706585.1 Rickettsiales bacterium | reverse complement strand
AATATTAATTACCCCTCCTATTGCACCACTTCCATATATTGAACTATTAGAACCTCTGAGAACCTCAACTTTATCTATTGAGGATGTTATGATATTTGAAAAATAAAATGAGTTATCGCTTGAAGATGGATCTGACATTTTAACTCCATCAATGTATACTGTTGAATATCTTTTAGGCAGACCTCTTAGTTGTATTCCAGACACAGTTCCATAACCACCTGATCTAAAATAATTCATACCAGGTAAATTATCATTTAAAACCTCACCTAAAAAAAATTTTCCATTTTCTTCTATTTCTTTATTACTCAAAGATGTAACAGATGTTCCTACTGTACTATATGACTGGTCTATTTTACTTGGTGCTATAACTATTATGGGTGTATCATCAGCAAAACTAATTTTAATAGATAAGAATATATAAATTAAAATAAGACTTATTCTTAGAATCATAAGGCATTCCTCTTTTTATATTGGTAATTGAATTACCAATCGTTAATTATTTAATGCCTCTGTTAATTTTTCATTGCAGAACTAGACTTTTCCTGGTCATCATTCCCAAAGGACTCTACTGGGTGGCGCTCCGACTTTGACGGTTGCAGGTACAGCCAATGAATTTCACACTGATTTCCCACCATGCATTTCAGTATGTGAAGTTTCTAATATAAACTTCTTTGAATATCAATTTATTTATTTAGTTGTTTTGTCTTTTAGACAAAAAAATATTTATTTATCTTTACTTTTTGCTCAATGTTAAAATGTTTTATTAGTGTACGATATAAATGGTATATTGAAGAAAATAAATTTTTTTTTAAGATTTATCGAATTTGCAGTTTGACTATCTCATGGTCCCTTCTTGAGCTCCATAATTCAAGCTATCTTTGGTGGTTAAATTACGATCAACTTGTTTTTTCTTTTCCTGATGTTTTGAATGCTTATCATAACCACCTGTTTTTAATAATTTTTCTTTGTCAAGATTACCAAATTTTTCATTCAACTTATTTAACCAGCCTAAAGTATAAGATTTTAGCTCCTCCTCATTCATTGTTGTCATATTTAAGCTAAAATCTTGTCTTTCTGTTATATCAGTTAAAAATTTATCAATATCTTTAATATATCCATTTTCAATAGCATGGTTCCACATACCTGTTTCTGGCAAAGGTAATAAAAAACCAGCACTTGGATAGACGTTAAGTCTCTCTAATTTTGACATTGTTTCATCTATGGTCTCTTTCGTTTCTTCAGGGTAACCAATTACCAAACTTGTATTTGTAATAAGTCCAGCCTCCCTGCATATTTTCACTTGTTCGTGAAAATACTTAGACTTAACTTTTTTATTCATGGTCTCTAGAATTTTATCATTACCTGACTCTAATGAATATCCGGCTGATACACATCCCGCCTCTACAAATTTTCTAGCTAAGTTCAACCTTCTTTCTCTTGGAATTGGATTTCCCTTTGGATCCACATCTTTACCCATTAAATCTGCTCTAATCGCGCAAGTCCAATGTATTTTTAAATCAGCCTCAATTAATTTATCCAAAAATTTTTCTGCAGGACCAATTTTATGAAATGAAAGTTCATCCCAAAAATTAAAAAAATTAGCTCCATATTTTTCTTTGTGAAATTTTATTTCTTCAATAATATTTTCTGCTGATCTATGTCTATATGGATCGTGCCAAAAAACATAATGACAAAAAGTGCATTTAAATACACAGCCTCTGGCAGTATTGATTGGCATTGTAACAGCTTCCTCAGGTTTATAAAACCAAGAATGAGAAGCTCCATGCTTCATACCAACTTTAAGGTAATGTTTTATATCAAATAGTTCCCAATCTGGAATTGGAAAATCATCTATATCTCTTACTGCTTTCCTTTTTCCATTGTTTACAATTTTGTTATTTTTAGATCTGTAAATCAATCCAGATATTCCTTCTCCTTTAATTGTTGAAGGATATCCTTTATTTGCATGCGGTATTTCTACTTCAGGATTACTTATTTCGCCAAAACCTTTGTTTTGGCTTATTGCATCTAATGCTTCTTTTAGCGTGACTTCCGCTTCACCATATATCACAACATCTACTTTTGTCGTTTGAAATAAAACTTCTGGTATACTCCCTCCAACTGAATTTCCCACAATAACTTTACATTCTGGTTGATGCTTTTTAATTGTGTTAATACACCACTTTACCCATCTGTAATGCGTTACTATACTCCCAAGACATATAACATCGAATGAATTTTCTTTAAAATAATTTTCAACATATTCATCGCTTAATTGATGTGCATCAATATCCAAAATTTTAAAATTATAACCAGCTTTTTTAATATATGTAACTACATAACCAAGACCAACTGGTAAAAATAAATGATCACTTCCCGGCCTTAAGCTTGGATTAATAAACAGTAGTTTCATTTTTTTGTTTTAACACATAACACAGAAATATCTAATAAAAATTATAATCAGTGACACTTATAAGAAATATGCTATAAACTCGACAAAATGAGCAAATCACAAACTACCCAACAAGAAAATTTTTGGAAAGGAAAATTTGGCTCTGACTATATTAAAAGACATGAGACAAAAAAATGGGTCACAAATAATAAGTATTTTTTCTTAAAATGCTTAAAAAATTTAAATAAATCAAAGGTAAAAACACTTATCGAGTTTGGATCTAATATAGGTTTAAATTTAATGGCATTAAATAAAATTAAAAAATTTAAACAGATTTCTGCTGTAGAAATCAATCATGAAGCTCACGCTCAATTGAGTAGACTTAAGTATGTAAATCCTATAAACAAGTCTGTTCTAGACTATTCTCCAAAAAAAAAATATGACTTAGTTTTATGTAAAGGGTTCCTGATACATATTAACCCAAATAAATTAAATAGAATTTATAAAAAGATTTATGACTCGTGTAAAAAAAATGGGCATATCTTGATCTGTGAATATTATAGTCAAAATCCTATTTCTATAAATTATAGAGGAAATAAAAATGTTCTTTTTAAGAGAGATTTTGCTGGAGAAATTTTAGATAAATATTCTAAAACTCTTTTGATAGATTATGGGTTTGTTTATAGAAAAGATAAATTTCCACAAGATGATATGAACTGGTTTTTGATCAAAAAAATATGAACAAACTAGTTTACTGTGTAAAATGCTTGTATCCAAATACAAAGCCCCATCTGTATATCAACAAAGACGGTGTTTGCAATGCATGCACATCGTATGAAAACAAAAAAATAGTTGACTGGAAAAAAAGAGAAGATAAGTTTTTAGAGCTTGTGCAAAGCTTTAAGACCTCAAATAAAAAACATGATTGTGTAATTCCTGTTTCCGGAGGAAAAGACAGTACCTATCAAGTAGTAAAGGCATTAGAGTATGGTTTAAATCCATTGTGTATTACTGCTATGACTGACTCTTTATCTGAAATTGGCAGATATAACATTGAGAATATAAAAAATTTAGGTGTTGATTATTATGAAATAACTTTAAATCCTGCTGTTAGGCGGAAAGTAAACAAATTTTCTTTAGAAACTATTGGAGATATTTCCTGGCCAGAACATATTGCAATTTTTACATTACCCATAAGAGTTGCTTTGAAAGAAAAAATTAAATTTATTATTTGGGGAGAAAATTCTCAAACAGAGTATGGTGGCCCAGAAAAAGATTCTCAAAAAAATATTTTAGATCATAATTGGCTTCAAGAATTTGGTGGAATGGGAGCTTTAAGAGTTGATGATTTAATTTCAATCGAAGGTTTAAGTGAAAAAGATTTTATATTATATCAATATCCAGATGTGGATGAATTAGATAAAGAAAAAATTGAAGGTATTTTTTTAGGTTATTATTTTAATTGGGATAGTTCTGAAAATAGAGATATTGCACTTAAAAATGGATTTAAGGAATGGCATAAACCACTTGAAGGATCATATTTCAATTTTGAAAATTTGGATAATTATCAAACAGGAATTCACGATTATTTTTGTTATTTAAAATTTGGATATGGTAGAGCATCAGCTCAACTTTCTATGGAAATCAGAAGAGGCAAAATTACAAAAAAAGATGCACTTGAATTTATAAGAATGAATGAGGGAAAATTCCCAATAAAATATTTAGATAAACCTTTAGAGGAAATTTTGGGTGAAATTGGCATGTCTTTAGATGAATTTATTAAAATTTGTGACAAATTTACAAATAAAAAAATATTTAAATGTAATTCTGACGGCTCTCTTAAAAAAGATAATAATCTTAATTTAGAAAAAATAAATTTTGATAATTAAAATTATTTATTATAGAAAAGTGTAAATTAGACTACTAACAAAATTTTTAAATTATATGTTTTCTCCTAATAAACTGCTTAATTTTTTTTCTAATTTAAACATCACATAATTTATTTATGGGAAAAATAACTTACAATAAGCAGCACATTGATACTTCAGATAAAATAGAAGTTTTGAAATCATTAAAAAATAATCTTATTACTACAGGGCCTTATGTTACAAAGCTTGAAAAAAAATTGTGCAGATATCTTAAAGTAAAAGAAGTAGTAACTTGTTCCAGCGGCACAAGTGCTCTCTATATTGCAATGAGGTCAATAAATTTATCTAAAGGAGATATCATTATTATTCCTGCTATTAATTTTATAGCATCTGTAAATATGGCAACATTTTTAGGTGCAAAAATATTTTTATGTGATGTAGATGAATTTACCGGTCAAATGACACCAGAAAAGTTAATTGAATGTATCAAGATAAACAAAATTAAAAAAATTAAAGCAGTAATTACAATGTATTTGGGAGGAAGTCCGCAAAATGTGTTAGAATTTTATAAACTAAAAAAAAAAATATAATTTTTTCTTAATAGAAGATAGTTGTCATGCTTTAGGGTCTAGCTATAAGTTTAAAAATAGACAGATTAAAATTGGAAGTTGTCTTCATTCAGATATATCAACTTTTTCTTTACATCCTGTTAAAACTATTACCTCTGGAGAAGGTGGTTTTTTAAGCACCAATTCTAAATTACTCAGTAGAAAATTTAAATTATTGCGTTCCCATGGTATTGATAGAGCAAAATTATCAAAGAGATACTGGAATTATGATGTAATATTTCCAAGCTTTAATTTTAGAATGTCAGATTTAAATGCTTCCTTAGCATTTTCACAAGTAGGTAAATTAAATAGTTTTATTCAAAAAAGAAACTCTATTGCAAATATATATTTAAATAGCTTCAGAGATTTTCAGGATAGAGTAAAAATATATAAATCATCTTTAAATTTAACATCATCCTATCACTTAGTTATTTTTTCATTAAATTTTAAAAAACTTAAAATTAATAAAGATAAATTTATAAAAATGTTGAATAAAAAAAATATTTTTCCTCAATATCATTATATTCCAATTTATAAATTTTCTTACTACAAATTTCTTAAAAGAGGTCAACAATTTAAATCCTCAGAGAAATTTTATGAATCCTCAATAAGTATGCCTATTTATTATGATTTAAGCATAAAGGAATTGATGAAAGTTATTAAAAGTGTAAAAGATATTTTGTCTAAATTCAAAACAAATGATTAAAAATAAATCAATTTTAATTACTGGTGGTACGGGATCCTTTGGAAAAGCAATGATTGATTTTCTATTAAAAATGAAAAATGGCCCTAGAAGAATAGTGATTTTTAGTAGAGACGAATTAAAGCAATTCGAAATGCAAAAAAAATATGATGTTAAAAAAAATAAAAGATTAAGATTTTTCTTGGGGGATGTAAGAGATAAACAAAGGCTTAAAAGAGCATTTGAAGATGTTGATGTTTTAATTCATGCTGCTGCTTTAAAACAAGTTCCAACTGCAGAGTATAATCCTATAGAATATATCAAGACAAATATATTAGGTGCTCAAAATATCATTGAAGAGTCCTTAGATAGTAATATAAAAAAAGTAATTGCTTTATCTACTGACAAAGCTTCATCTCCGATTAATTTGTATGGAGCAACAAAATTATGTTCAGATAAATTATTTACATCAGCAAATAATATAAAAGGTAAACGAGATATAAAGTATAGCGTTGTGAGATACGGTAATGTTTTTGGAAGTCGAGGTTCAATCGCGCCTATATTTAAAAAAATTAAAAACAAAGATATTTTCCCTATCACTGATTTTAATATGACACGTTTCAATATAACTTTAAAAAAAAGTATTCAGATGGTTTTATGGGTATTAGAAAATATGCAAGGTGGAGAGATATTTGTTCCTAAAATACCATCTTTTAAAATAACCGAATTAGCTAGGGCATTTAATCTAAATGCAAAAATAAAAAAAGTAGGAATAAGACCAGGTGAAAAACTTCATGAGGAAATGATTTCATTAAGCGATGCATTAAGTACAATAGATTTAGGTAATTATTATGCAATCTTAAGTGATTATTCGAAAAAATTAAAAAAATATAAAAAATCTAAATATGTAAGTAAAAAATTTCATTATAATTCTGGAAATAATCCAGAATTTTTAACTGTTAGTGAGCTTAAAAAATTTATTGCAGAAGAACTAGATTGAAGAGTAAAAGTATGACAACTTTTATAATGGTCCAAGCAAGGCAAGGATCAAAAAGATTTAAAAATAAAGTTCTTCACAAAATAAATGATAATGAAATAATTAAATTACAGTTTAAGAGATTAATAAAAATAAAATCAAAAAAAAAAATTTACTTTCTTATACCCAGAAAAAATAATCAGGAATTAAAAAAATTTTTAACTAAAAATAAAATCAACTACTTTCTAGGTGATGAGCGTGATGTTTTGTCTAGATATTACAAAGCTGCAAAAAAGTTAAAAGCAAAAAAAATAATAAGACTAACAGGTGATTGTCCATTGATTGATTTCAGATTAGTTGACAGACTAATAAAACTATTTAATTCCAGTAGTAAAGACTATATTTCCAACACGATAAAAAGATCCTTTCCACATGGAATGGACATGGAAATGTTTACTTTCAAAACATTAAGTAGAATAAAATTTTATGCCAAATCAAAATATGATAAAGAGCATGTGACTTCTTATTTGACTAAAAATCAAGATAAATTTTTAATAAAACATTTTTTAAAAACTAAAAATGAAAAAAATTTTAGGATCACAGTAGACTATAAAGAAGATTTAAAAGTTGTAGATAAAATTGTAAGCTATTTCAAGCCTAATATATATTTTTCTTCAAATCAAATTGTGAAATTTCTTAAAAGAAGATCTGATATTAAAAAAATTAATTTAAGATACAATATATATTAAATATATCTTAAATTTATGAAATAAACTTTATAAAAATGTTAATAAAATTTAAATTATATAATAAATTATAATTATAAATGAGAGCGGCAATAATAGGTTCAACAAAAATCGCTTTAATTCACTATAGATCAGTAATTAAAAAGGGATATGATGAGGTTTATTTTATTAGCAGAAATATAAAAAAAGCAGAATTATTTATTAAAAAAAATAAATTAAATAATAAAATCGCCAAACCAGGAAATATTAGATTAATAAATAATAAAAAATTTCAATTAATAAGTATTTGCGCTAATACCGAATATCATCATGAATATCTGAATTATATTAAAAAAACTAATAGCTTAATAATTGTAGAAAAACCTATTGTTTCTATAAAAAAATTAAAAAAAAATTATAAAAATTTTCTTGATAATATTTATTTAAAATTTCCAAATTTAATTGTTTGCTATCCGATGATTATGTTGGCAAAAAAATATCTATTACATAGTAAAAGTAGAAAACAAATAAAAAATATTAAAGTTTATTACAAAACAGGGGGCAAACATACTTTTAAATATATAATGCAGGACCTTCTTCCACATGCTTTATCACTGATATCAATTATTATTAAAAAAAATGATTTTGTTAAAGGAATTAAAAAAATAGTTTCTAAATCAAATAAGAAAAGTTGGAGTGCTAGAATTGAATATGAAAAAATTCAATTAGAATTCAAATTTATCCAGGATGAGAATTTAAAAAAATCTCATTTTTATTTTAAAATTAATGAAACAAAAATTATGAGACCAACAAAAATAATAAAAGATACTTTCATTAATTATTTATCTATTAAAAATAAAATGATAAAAATTTCTAATCCAATGGACGATTTTCTAAAAAAATCATTAAGAATTAAAAAAAATAAAAGTTGGATGGATTTTAATAAAAAACTAACTTATTCTAATATGGAATTAAACTTCCTATTAAATAATTCTGTAATGTATAGAAATATAAAATAACTTATTTCTCTATTTCTTTTAAAGTTTTACTTTCCAGGGAATAAACTTTATCACAATTTTGAAGTAAATTTTTATTATGAGAAATTATAATAATTGTAATCTTTTTTCTCAGATTTAGAATAATTTGACTAAATAAATCCTGGTTTTTTTGATCTAGAGCACTTGTTGGTTCGTCAAGTATAAGTATTTTGGGCATTCTATAAATTGCTCTAGCAATACTAATTCTTTGTAATTGTCCTCCAGATATTTTTAGCGCATTATTTCCTAAATGAGTCTTTAATGATAGGGTTTTATTTAAAATAGAATCTAGTAACAAAGAGTTTTTTAAAGCAAATTTTAAATTTTTAATTTTAACTTTTTTATCAAAAAAAGTAATATTGTCTAAAATATTTGAGTCCATATGGAAAAAATTTTGAGGTACGAAAGCTATATTTTTTTGAATTGATAGTTTCTCGTTTATAATTTTTTTACCATCAACTATTATTTCGCCTGAGCTAGGAGTTATTAAACCCATTATTATATTACTTAATGTTGTTTTTCCGGAGCCACTTTCACCACTTATACCAATTACTTCATTAGATTTAATTTTGAGATTAATATTTTCTAGAACAAATTTATCTTTGTTATTAAATTTAAAATAAATATTATTCAATATTAAATCATTTAGAAATTCAATATTTTCAAATTCATCTAATTTATTTTTATTATCTCTATAAAATTCATCGATTTTATTTGTTGAAGCCATTCCATATTTCAATCTCTGAGAATAAGTTGAAATTCTGTTCAGTATTGGCATTAATCTAAACAATGCGGCTCCAAAAATCCCAATAGTTATTAAATTACTTTCTTTGTTAGAGGCTGTAAGGAAATAAATAAATATTACGACTAAAATGACACCGAATAATTCAATTAGATATCTACTTATGTCTTGAAAACTATTGTGCTTAGCAGATACTTTTACCAATTTTGAAGCTAATAGGGAAAATTTTTCTTTTACCGGCTTGCTCCATTTGTAAAGTATCATTTCTTTTATTCCGTTTAAACTTTCATTTATTGAAATTAATATATTGCTTTCCATTTGTTGCCTGGTAACTCCTAAAGAGTAAGAAACTTTTTTTGTAAATTTAATTAGAACCGGAAAGAAAATTAAAGAGATAAACATAATCAAGAAAAATATTTTTGGTTCCCAAAAAACTAAAAATACAACAATAGATAAAAAAAATATTAACTCAGAGCATAAAAATAAAAAACCAGATAAGCCATTTTGACAGAAATTAAAAACTTCAGTCGTCATTAAATTTATAAAATACGATTTATTATTTTCAGAGTGCCAGTTGAAATTTTTACTCATAAATATTTTCAAAAGCTTTTCACTGATTAATTTTTGGCAAGTGAAAATGAATAAATTAATTTTAGTTGTTAAAAAACTAAGAAATATAAATCTAGTTAAAAATATAGTTAAAATTAGGGTGCTTAATATTAAGATTACTTCATTAGAATTAAATGATTTATCGAATATTTTAGTCAAATATATAGCAAGTATACTGTTCTCAGGATTTTCAGCAAAAACTGAAATTAGAGGAATAACTATACCCAAACTTAAAATTTCAAAAGTAGATCCTATAAAGACAAGAAAAATTATAAAAAAAACATCACTTTTCTTAAATCCAGTAATTAGGTTTAATATTTTTTTATTCATTAAAGCTTTTAATACATCTTGTGAAATTTTTTAAAATATAATCAATTTAAAAATTGATATTATATAGATATTTAATAATTTAAATATAATTTTTATTTATGTTAACTGAACCCCCTAATAAAAAAAAAATATTACAAATTGTATTTTCTGGTTTAGGAGGCACCAGTGCTGTTGCATTTTCGTTAGTAGAAGGTGCTAAAAATATTGATAAAAAAAAGTATAGTTTTTTTTTTCTATTTAATGGAGTAGAAAAATTACTACCATCACATGTTAAAATTTGTCAAAATATTTCCACTCAATATAAGTATATTTTTAAGAAAAATATAATTCATAACTTTTTTTCAATATCCAATTTTTTATTTAAAAAAAAATTTGATGTGATTATTGTTCATGATTTTCCATTATTTATTTTTTTTATTTTTAAATTTTTAAATAAATTTAGACTAATATATGTTCATCACACACCTGATTTAACAAAAGGTATTAAGTATTGGTTTTTATATGTATTTAATTCATTTTTTGCTGATCAAACTGTAGTAGTATCAAATAGAAAAAAAATTAGTTTTTTTAATAGGCTTAATAAATTTTTTTTTCTAAAGCCTAGAATAATTATTAATGGAATAAATAAAAATTATTTTTTAAGTAAAAGAATTAAAAAAACAAAAAATTTTAAATTAGGAATGGCGGCTAGATTTCATTCGGATAAAAGACAGGATTTATTATTGAAAATATTTAAAAAATATAAAAAAATATTAATAAAAAATAAAATAACATTATCTCTAGCTGGGGATGGTCCAACAAAAAATGAGCTTTACAAATTTGTAAAAAAAAATGGCTTAGAAAAATTTGTTAAATTTGAGGGAAATTTAAATCAATCTGAAATAAAAAAATGGTTTAAAAGTTTAAATTTGTACCTTCATTTAAGTAAAGATGAAACATCTAGCACATCTATTCTTCAAGCATTGTCATCAGGTTTGCCAGTAATTTCCTCTAATGTTGGTGGAAATTTTGGATTGAGAAAAAAATATAAAGGAGTAGATAATATCGTATTGGTTGATAATAATATTGATAAGATTTATTTTAAAATAATAAAAATTTATCAAAGTTTAGATTTACAAAAGAAAATGTCTCAATCAGCAAGGAGAAGTATAGATTTACATTTTAACTATGAACAGATGTTTAAAAAATACTCTAAATTGTTTTAAAAATGAGAATTAGACAATTAATTTTTAAAATTCCAAAAAAATATTTAATATATAAATTATTTAACTTGTTTAAATTTATAATATTTAAAAATTTTCCTAGTTCTTACGCACCATACAAACCTTTATCCATGGATATAGAGCCTACAACAGGATGTAATTTTAGATGTACTATGTGTCAAGTTTCTGAGCCAAATTTCAAAGCAAATAATATGACTGTAGAAACATTTAGAAATGTAATTAAACAAAATTTGCAGTTAATTAAAGTCAAGTTACAAGGTATGGGAGAACCGTTTGTAAACAAGAACTTTTTTGAAATGATAGAAATTTGCGATCAATATGGTGTATTCGTGGAGACAATTACGAATGGAAGTTTATTAAATGAAAAAATAATTGATAAAATTTTAAATTCAAAATCTATATACAGAGTTTCAATAAGTATTGATGGTGCTTCAAAAGAAATTTTTGAAAAAATTAGAGTAAAGTCAAACTTTGATACAGTTATTAATAATGTAAAAATATTATCTAAGAAAAATGAAAATAAAGTTAAATTAAGAGCAATGTGTCTTCTACAAAAGATAAATTATCATGAGCTGGAAAGTATAGTAAGATTATGTAAAGATATAGGCTTTCATGAATTTGAGTTACAAGTACAGTTAACAGGTTGGGGCAAGAATGACTGGGAGAACAAGAATCGCGAGTCAGACATTAATTATGGTGAAAAAAATAATAAATTTATAAAAGAAATTATAAATAGATATAATTCTCAAAATTTCAAAGCACGTGTGGTTGAAAGTAATTTATTGTCTGAGAGTAACAAGTGTAGCTATCCTTGGCATAATCCATATGTAACCGCACAAGGAGACATAGTTTCTTGCTGTATGATTGGGGATTCAAAAGTAAATAATTACGGAAATGTGAATAATAATGATTTTCATAATATTTGGAACTCTGAGAGTTATAAAGATTTAAGAAAATCTATAATTAATCATGATCTGAAAGATTTTTGTAAAAATTGTTACAAAGAAACAAGAGACTAGGCTGTGAAAATAGGAATTATTGGTGCAGGCTTTTATGGTTGTTATATTGCTAGCAGGCTTTCAAAAAAACATGATATAACCATTTTTGAAAAAAATTCATCACTACTTAGTGAAGCAGCAAAAAATAATCAATATCGTTTGCATCAAGGTTATCATTATCCAAGGTGCAAGAAAACAATTGATCAAACATTTCGAGGTTACAAAAAATTTAAAAAGGAATTTAAGGAATATTTATACTTCCCAAAAAATAATTATTATCTTATTCATAAAAATAGTTTAATTGACTTTTCCACATATACAAAAAGTATGTCTAAAAATCTAAAATTAATTAAAATTAAAGCTAGCAAAATTAAATATATAAAAAACCCTCAGGATTATTTAGGTGCCGTAAATACAAAAGAAGGTGTAATTTTATTAGATAAGTTATTGCCAAATTTAGGTCTTAAAATTAAAAAAAATTGTGATTTAAAATTAAATTCATTTGTAAAAAGAATTGTTCCTGATGAAGCTAGATTAGTATTATCAAATAAAAAAGAGTATAAATTTGATTTTATAATCAACTGCACTTATTTAAATCCAAATCTTGGATTAAATAAAAAAAATAAATTTAATTTAAAATACGAATTAGCGGCGCTAGTTATACCTACAATTAAAATAAAAAGTATACCTGGTATTACTATAATGGATGGAAAATTTGTCTCTTTGTATCCGAGAAATAAAAATTCCTTCAGTATTTCAAGTGTAAAGTACACCCCTGTAAAAAAATTTTCTAAACTTTCACAGATGTCCCTTTATTTAAAAAAGATGAAAATAGACCCTTTTAAAAGTAAAATAAAAAAAAAAATAATTGAAGATTTTAATCAATATATAGATTTAAAAATAAGACAACGAGATACTAAAATTGAATTTGCAATTAAAACAAAATTCAAAGATGATAAAAATGATATAAGGACAGCAAATATTAGATGTAATAAAAAAGTTTTGAGTGTTATGTCTGGTAAATTAGATGCTGCACCAATCATCTTTGAAAATATCAATAAATATCTAAAAAAATTGTGAAAATACTACATACAATAACTAGCTTAGACAAAGGTGGAGCAGAAAACCATGTTGCTTCTTTGGGAGTAATTCAAAAAAAAAATTTAGACGATGTAAAAATTTTTATATCAAAAAATAGTAAATATTGGCTTAAAATCTTAAAAAAAAATAATATTGATGTAATTAAATCAAATTTTTTTTTTGAAGAAAGTTTTTTTCAAAAATTCTATAAATTATACAAAGATATTTTTCAATTAGTTAAAATCATAAACAAATATAAACCAGACGTAGTTCACGCACATTTACCTTATATGGAAATTGTAAGTTTTTTCGCATTGTTTTTATCTTCTAGTAAACCAAAATTTATAATTTCAAAACACGTAGACAATGTTTACTTTCAAGGATCTTTAGGTCAAAAAAAAAATTTTAAAGGATCTTTATTGGAAAAAATTGTAAGTAAAAAAGCTAATTCAATTATTGCGATATCAAAATCGGTTAAAAAATTTTTAATATCTGATTATGTTGGTATTGATAAAAAAAAAAATAAAAGTAATTTATTATGGAATAAGCAAATCAAATATTCTTAAAAAAAACTTAAAGAAGAATAACTTAAAAAAGAAATATAAATTAAAAATCAACGAATTAAAGATAGGATGTATTGCTAGACTTGTTCCACAAAAATCAATAGATAATTTGATTTTAGCATTATCATTAATAAACAAAAGTATAAAAACAAGGTTAATAATTGTTGGTAAAGGTCCTTTAAAAAAAGAACTTCAAATTTTGGCCAAAAAATTAAAAGTAGAAAAAAAAATTATTTGGATCGACTTTATGGATCGAGTTCAAGATTTTTATCAAACTATAGATTTATTTGTTTTAACCTCAAAATATGAGGGCTTAGGATTAGTATTTTTAGAGTCTATGATTTTTAAAAAACCCATAATAACAAGTAATACTAGTGCAATGCCAGAAATAATTAGAAATAATTTTAATGGATTTTTAGTTCCTCCAAACGATCCTTATTTATTAGCAAAATCAATTTCAAAGCTTAGAGATAAAAAAAAAAGACAAAGGTTTGGGCTAAACGGTTTTTTATTTGCCAAAAGAAATATGAGCTTGATTAATATGTTTAATAAAATAAATAACGTGTATAAAAATAAATGACAAAACAAAAACAAAATCAAATAATTAATGATTTTGGAAACGAATGGGTCAAGTTTGATAATAGTAAAGTTTCTAAACTTGAACTAAAGAAAATTTTTAATACTTATTTCTTGATATTTCCAAAAAAAAAAATTTAATAAAAAAAATATTGGTATTGATTTAGGTTCTGGATCAGGCCGATGGGCAAAATATATTATACCAAAAATTAAAAAAATGTATCTTCTTGAGCCTAGCAAAAAGGCAATTAATGTTTCAAAAAAAAGATTTAAAAAATTTAAAAATGTAGAATTTCTCAATATAGAAATTAAACAATTAAATATAAAAGATAATTCTTTAGATTTTGCATATTCTCTTGGAGTAATACATCATTTAAAATATCCAGTGAAATCTTTTAAGATAGTTTATAAAAAACTAAAAAAAAACTCTCCCTTTCTAGTATATCTTTATCATAATTTTGAAGATCACTCACAAACGTATAAATATATTTGGAAATTATCAGAAATTTTTAGAAAAATAATAAGTAGACAAAAATTTTTTGTAAAATCTATTATTTGTGAGATAATCGCCATATTAATTTATCTACCTTTAGCAAGAATTTCTTTTTTACTAGACTTAATAGGAATAAGTGTAAAAAATGTACCCTTGAGTATTTATAAAGATAAATCATTCTATGTTATGAGAAACGATTCACTTGATAGATTCGGGACTAAATACGAAAAAAGATATTCAAAAAAAAGTATATTAAAGTTATTTAAAAATACTGGTTTCCACAAAATTCAAATATCCACCAAAGAACCATATTGGTGTGCTATTGGTTATAAAAAATAAATATTATGTGTGGTATTTCAGGCTTTATATTGAAAAGAGCTAATAAGAAATTAGGACTTGAGATCTTACAAAAAATGGTTTCAAGCCTTTCTCATAGAGGACCAGATAATAAAGGGTTTTGGAACAATCATGAACAAACTCAATTTGTAGGTCATACAAGATTAAGTATTTTAGATTTAAGTGAAAAGGGTAATCAGCCGATGATTTCTTCATCGGGTCAGTACATAATTTCATATAATGGAGAAATTTATAATCATTTAGAAATAAGAGAATATTTAAAGAAAAAAAAAAATATTAAATGGAGAAGTTCATCAGATACAGAGACAATTTTAGAGGCAATTTCAGAAATGGGGATTCAAGAAACTGTTAGTAGATTACAAGGTATGTTTGCATTTTGTGTGATTGATACGAAAAAAAATTTGCTATATTTGGTTAGAGATAAGTTTGGGGAAAAACCACTTTATTATGGATTTTTGGAGGGCAATTTTATTTTTGCCTCAGAATTAAAGTCAATATTATCATTTCCAGATTTTAAAAAAAAAATAAATAAAACAAGTGTAAATTATTTTTTTAATTTTTCTTATATACCGGAGCCTTTGTCAATCTTTGAAAACGTTTTTAAATTAGAGGCTGGAAAAATATTGACATTTAGTTTTAACGATAATCAAATTATAAGTAACAAAAAATACGATATTTTTTATGATCAAGAAAATTTGAATTTAAATAATGAAAACTGTTTAGATTTATTTGATAAAACAATTAATACTGTAGTTAGTGATACAATGATATCAGATGTTGAAGTTGGATCTTTTTTATCTGGTGGAATAGATTCATCTTTAATAACTTCTATTATGCAGAAACAATCAAATAAAAAAATTAAAACATTTTCAGTCGTATTCGAGGATTTAAAATATGATGAAAAGTATTATTCTAGAAATATATCGAGTCATCTTAATACTGAACATAACGAAATTTTAGTAAATTCTAAAGATTTGATTGAGTTATCAAAAGAAATGCCCGATATATACGACGAACCTTTTGCGGATAGTTCCCAGATACCATCGGCAATAATATCTAAGTTTGCTTCTAATAGTGTAAAAGTAATATTGTCAGGTGATGGTGCAGATGAATTGTTTGGAGGTTATAACAGATATGTAGCTTTTGATAAAATTAATAAATTTTTAAAAATTTGCCCATATCAGTTGAGAATTATGATTGGAAAAGTTATTTCTTTATTACCAATGAATATACTTAGTATTATTGAAAATATTTTAGGAAAAATATTTTTATATAACAGATCAATCACTCAATTAGATGATAAAATAAAGAAGCTTGGTCATATTTTGGTTAATAGCAAATCTGTTTCTGATATGTGTTTTGCAGTTATTTCTATAACAGAAAATACTCAAAATCTTCTAATTAACGAAAATTCAAAAAAAGAGATCGATGAATTTAAAGACAAAATTGGTTTATATCTAAACAACAATAATGATTTAGTAGAAAATTTAATGAAATTTGATCAAGAAACATATCTAACTGGTGATATATTACATAAAGTAGATAGAGCAGCGATGCATTACAGTTTGGAAACGAGAATACCTTTTTTAAATCAAAAAATCGTTAATTTTTCAAATAATTTAAATAGAAATATGAAAATAAAAGGTAGCAATACAAAAATAATTTTAAGGGAGGTTTTAAAAAGATATGTTCCTGAAAAATATGTGAACAGACCAAAAATGGGATTTTCAATACCATTAAGTAAATGGTTGAGTGGACCATTAAAAAATTGGATGCTTGAAGCTATAAATTTTTCAGACATTGAAAAACAAGGTTACTTAAATAATAGTCAAATTAAAGTTTATTTAGAAAATCATTTAAGTGGTAAAAAAGATTTTAGTAGAGAGCTTTGGAATATAATAATTTTTCAAAAATGGTTATCAAAATATAATTAATGATAAATGTTGCTTTAGAAAAATATTTTTTTGAAAAAATAATTGTTTTATCGATACCTTTTTTTGCCATTTTTAGCATTTTTATGTTAGATTTTTCTTTAGTAGTATTGTCTGTAATATTTATCATCAGAAGCTTAAAAGAAAAAGATTATAAATATTATCTTAACAAATTTTTTTTTATTTTCTTATTTTTTTATTTTTATATTTTATTTAGATATTTATTTAGAGATCATAATTATGATTCTTTCAATTCTATAATTTTCTATTTTAGATATGGTTTATATGTATTATCATTATATTATTTTTTTGTTAAAATTGAAAACCTAGAAAACTCATTTTTAAAAAGTGTAATATTTGCAATTTCACTTTTAATATTTGATAGTTTAATACAGTTTTTCTTTGAAAAAAATATTTTTGGCTATGAAATTATTTATAATAATAGAATAAGTAGTTTTTTTGGAGACGAGTCTATTTTAGGAAGTTATCTTTTAAAGTTTCTACCTTTTTTATATTTGATACTTACTAAAAATATAAATAATAAAAAAATTTTTATTTACACTTTAATATTAATTGCACTAACAGACATAATAATATTTTTGTCAGGGGAAAGAGCTTCTTTTGTTTTGATGATTGTTCTAACTGTTTATTTTATCTTAATGCTTCCAAACTTAAGATTAATAAGATTAATACTGTTCAGTATGACTTTATTCGTAATTTTAATTATTTTTTTTAATAAAGACAACGTTGCTGAAAGATACTCAAAAACAATAACAGAAGTCGTTAAAAGTGAAAATACGACTAACAATTTAATATTAGATAAAAGTTTAATAGATACAAAATTTTATATAATTTCTCCAACTCATCATAATTATTTTTTAACATCTATTAATATGTTTAAAAATAATAAAATTTTTGGACAAGGTCCCAGAAGTTATAGATATTTATGTGATGATGACAGATTTAAAATTAATAGATTTAGCTGCTCAACACACCCTCATAATTATTATATTCAAATGTTAGCAGAGTTAGGCATAATTGGATTTTCTTTTTTGCTTTTATTTTATATTTATGTAATTGGAAAAATTATGTACATATTATTTACCAAAAATGAAAAAAATATTTACATGATTTGTATATTATCTTTCTTTATGATTAATCTTTGGCCATTAACCTCGACTGGGAATTTTTTTAATAATTGGATTTCTATACTTATTTATTTACCTTTCCCATTTTTATTAATGAGCGATAATAAAAGATGATTGAAAATTCATATATAATTTTCATAATTTTTTTAATTTTAGTAAATTTGATTTTTTTAAATAATTCAAAATCTATCGGTAAATTAATTAATATTTATGACTTGCCTACTGAAAAAAGAAAGATCCACAAGACACCTATTCCAATTTTGGGTGGTTTAATTATATTTATGAATATTTTATTTTTTATTATATTCGGTTTTTTTAATCACTCAGGTTATCTTTTTGAGGTTTTTATCAGTACTGAATTAAAGGGTTTGATATACTTTTTAATTGGAATATCTGCTATTTTTTTTATTGGGCTTTATGATGATAAATATAATATAAGACCTTTTGTAAGACTAATATTGCTTTCAATTCTAATTTATTCTTTGATTAAAACTGATAATAACTTATTAATTCAGTCTTTAGAATTCTCTTTTACAAATTTAACTATTGATTTTAACCTTGGAAAAGTTCTTTTATCTTATTTGTGTATAATAACTTTGTTGATATCTTGCAATATGAGCGATGGTATTAATCTACAATCTTCAATCTTTTATTTCTTGAATTTTTTGGTTTTATACTTTTTGAGTCCTAATGATTTTATTCTTTTAATTTTATTTGCAATATTAATTTTTTCGGTATTAAATTTTAATGGAAGAATATTTTTAGGGGACTCAGGTTCTTATCTTTTATCAATTTTATTAAGTTTTTATTTTATTAAATATTATAATTTTAATATAATACCAAAAGCTGATCAGATATTTTTATTTCTGTTTTTTCCTGTTTTAGATGCTTCGAGGTGTTTTTATTCGAGATTAATAAAAGGTAACTCGATTTTTTTACCAGATAATAATCATTTTCATCATATTCTATTAAATAAAATTGGTTATAAAAAAACTGTTATTACTTTAAGTTGTTTTTATTTTACACCTTTTATTGGATATTTATTTAATTTAAGTACAATTTATGTCTTAACTTCAATAATAATAATTTATTTCTTTTTTTTATATAAATTTAAATCTTAAAATAACTTAAATACCATTTCACAAATTTTCGAATACCTAGTGAATGTGGTGTTGCCTTTTTTTGATTAATCCATTTGTTTAAAAATTTATTTGATGCAACAGTTGATTTAACATCACCCATTTGCATTGATAAATATTTCTTTTTAGCTTTTAGTTTAATTTCTTTCTCTAAAATTTTAATAAATTTAGACAATTTAATACTTTTATTATTACCAATATTAAATATTTTATAATTGCAATCACTTATGTTTGGTTTGGGTTTATAAGGATTAAATGTCTTATTTTTTTTTGGTTTTTTTATTATTATTTTAAAAAGAGCATCTACAGTATCATCTATATATGTAAAATCTCTATACATTTCACCTTTATTAAAAACTTCAATACTTTTGTTTTTTAAAATATTTTTAGTAAATTTAAATAGAGCCATATCAGGTCTACCATAAGGTCCATACACAGTAAAAAATCTGATGCCAGTTGTTGGAATATTAAATAACTTTGAATAAGTATGAGCCATTAACTCATTAGTTTTCTTTGTAACGGCATAAACACTTATTGGGTGATTTGTTTCGTGTTCCTCAGAAAAGGGGAATTTTTTATTTATTCCATATACACTGGAACTACTTGCGTAAATAAGATGTTTTATTTTTTTTAATTTACAAAATTCTAAAATGTTGAGGAATGCGTCAACATTATTTTCTAAATAATTTTTAGGATTTAATATAGAGTATCTCACACCTGCTTGAGCAGCAAGATGGACAATTTTTTCAAATTTTTTTTTTTTAAATATATTCTCAAGAGTTTTTTTATTTTTTAAATCTTTTTTAAAAAATTTAAAATTTTTATATTTAAGTAGTAATTTAAGTCTACTTTTTTTTATTTTTACATCATAATAATTATTTAAGTTATCTATACCAAAAACTTCAAAATTTTTTCTTAAAAGTTTTAAAGATATGTGCATCCCTATAAAACCTGCACAACCTGTAACTAGAATTGGTTCTCTTTTTGTCATTTAAAAGATTTAAATAATTTTTTTAATTAATTTTTTAAAATAACTTCTATTCAAAATTATAAAAATACTTAAACCAATAATATTAACAAGCATTAGAAGCGAAAAGATATAATTTCTTTTTGAAATTTTGACATACATACTATCTGCAGAATATATTTCAAACGGATTGTTTTTTAAGAGACTTTCCAATCTCTTTATTTCAAGACTATCGCTTAACAAGGTGTTTTGAATTTCGATCTTATAATTTTCGTTTATGGAGTCAATAGGTGAAACTATTGAAAAATTTATTTGATTATCGATTAAATAATTTGTTAGAATTTTTTTAACCCCCTCATTAATATATGTTAAATGTTCAATATCCTGTTTATCAGTACTTATTGAATAGCTTTTACCCAAAATAGCATTTTTAATTTTATCTAATTTAATTAAATTTACTAATTCACTTACAGAAATTAAATTAAAATTATCTTCATTTATATTGGGTCTATTTGATTTGTTTAGTATTTCTAGCAAATAAATCTTATTTGATTTAATTATATCTATTTTTTTTTTTACGTTATCATGAAACTTTTTTGTAACAATTTCTAAAATATCATTTATACAATTTTCATTATCCTTAATTTTTTGACCTATTATTTCAATTATAAATTGATCAAATTCACTATCTACAGATATTGATCTATAGCCATTTTTTTTTGGAATTTTTTCACAATTAATTGCAACATTTTTATCTTTAATATTAAGTTCACCAACTCTTACACCTGAAGCAGCTGTAACTAACTCTTGTCTAAAATTAAATGGAATATCTTCTAAACTAAAAAAATCAGGTTCTAACGTAAAAATTGTCTGTACCCTTTGTTTTAAATCTTTGTAAGTATAATTAGCGGTTATTACTGATAAAATGGAAAATATGCTTAATATTATTAACAAATATAAGATTTTTTTAGTATTCATATTTTTATTTAAATAAGATTTTCTTTTAATTTGTATTATTATTTCTTCTAATCTACAAGAATATTTGAATTTAACAATATGCTACATTGGTTTGACCCAATATTTCCTGTTAATCTAATTTATAATTTTATAAATTGTTTTTTATCAATTTTTATAATTTCAATATTTGCAATAAAATATAAAATTAATAAAAATTTTTTCTTTTTAATTATTTTAACTTTAATTTTTCCACTTCTTATAAACGGACCATTTATGAATTGGCATGAATTACCCGATCAAAGTAAGTATTTAAAAGATACTATGTTAATAAGAGATTTTGAATTTGATTTATTAGATGGTCGAACACCAATCTTATTTTCTACCTTAATTTTTGCTGTAATTCCTTTTCCATTCATAGAGTCATTTAATGATATAGGATTAATAAATCGTTTACTCTTTTCTCTAATGATAATTTTTCTAATAAATAAAAAGGTTTCAAATATATATATTTATTTTTTGTTACTATCACCATCTATGATTTTATATACATCAACCGCATTAAAAGAGACATTGGTAGTTATTCTTACAATTTTGATATTATTTTCAATTATAGAAAAAAAAAATTATATGTTTGTAATTACTTTAATTTCATTGTTTCTTCTTAAGAAGCAAAATGCAATATTAATAGTACCCTTTTTTGTAATCTATAAATTTTATTTTAATTTTAATTTTAAGTATAAATTTTTATTATCAATTATCTTATTTATACCAATTTTATATTTTACAGTAGTAGGCAGTAGTTTACTATTGGATTCAATAAATTATTATAGATACAACTTTTTTGACGAAGAAACTGGTTCTGGATTCGGGTTTGTTGGATTTATAAATTTTTTGGATGTTATACTAAATATTCCTCTATCTTACATAAAATTTTTAATTGCACCTTTTCCAAATATATATTCTCCAGTTAAATTTATTTTTTTTATAGATAGTATAATTCTTGTAGTTTTATTAATTAATAATTTTATGAAATTAAAAAAAATAAATAATTCTATTTTTATTTTTTGGTTATTATTTTTTTTAGCTTTTTTATCGATGTATTCAATTACAATTTTTAATGAAGGGACGATATCAAGATATAAAATTTCTTTCTCTATTCCATTTTTATTAATAATTCACTTTATAAATATTAATTATAATAAAATATTTTCGAATGAAAAATAAAAAAATACTTTTCATTTCTAATCACGCTTCTTTTTTTGTATCTCACAGATTAAATATTTTTAATTATAGTCATAAAAAAAATTACGAATTTAGTTTGATTTTTGGGAATCCAGCATCAAAAAATATGGAAAAAACTGCGATACGAGAATTAATTAAAAAAAAAGTTAAATTTCTTAAATTAAATTATTCAAATAGCTCATTTTCAATTATTAAAGATTTATTTTCTTTTTATAAAATTTTAAATTTTATAATCAAATATAAGCCGGATGTAATACATAGCGCTTCTCCAAAAGCTAATTTATACGCTGGAATATTAGGTAGGTTATTTAATAAAATATCCTTGGTGATTTCTTTTTCAGGTATGGGTTATTTGTACACAGAAAAAAAATTTAATATAATTTTTAATTTAAAAAAAGTACTTTTTGATACTTTATTAAATTTTATATTTTCAAAAAAAAGAAAAAAAATTATCGTACAAAATAAAAATGATTATTTTCTTGTTAAAAAGAAATTCAATATTAATAAAAAGAATATTTTAATAATAAAAGGGGGAAGTGGAATAGATTTAAAAAAATTTACAAAAATTCAAAGAAAACCAACAAAAAATGTTGTGATGATTTCAAGAGTATTAAAAAATAAAGGTGTTATTGAATTTTTTAAGGCAGCAGAAATGTTAAAAGTTAAGTATCCAAAATGGAAATTTATTATTGTTGGTGCTCTTGATTACAATAGTCCCGATAAAGTAAGTCCCGATATAATTAATTATTATAAAAAAAATAAAATTATAATATTTAAAGGATTTGATAATCAAATATCTAAAATTCTCTCAAAAACTGAAATTTATTGTTTACCATCCTATAGAGAAGGAATGCCAAAATCTACATTGTAGGCTTTGGCATCAGGCATTCCTGTGGTGACTACAAATGCTATTGGGTGCAGAGAGTCAATATTACCAAACAAAAATGGTTTATTATGTAAAGTAAGGGACTACAAAAGTTTAGCTAAAAAAATCGAAAAATTAATTGTCAATCCAAAATTAAGAAAAAAATTTTCTAATAACGCAAAAAAATATGCTAAAGATAATTTTTCAATAAACGAAGTTACAAGAAAAATTTTTAAAGTTTATAATGATGTAATAAATGACTGATCAAAAAATAATATTCTTATCATTCAATGAATTAAATTTTGATTATTTGAAAAGATACATTGAAATAGATAAATTAAAAAATTTTAAAAAAATAATAAATGAATTAAAGATTACAACAAGTGAGCAAGAATATCAAAATCTTGAACCATGGATTCAATGGCCAACAATATACACAGGAAAAAAAGCTGAAGAACATAATATTTTTAGATTAGGAGATGTAATTAATTCTGATCACAAAACTATTTTTAATGATATAGAGGATTTAGGATTTGATGTTGGTGTAGTATCATCTATGAATTTAAAAAATAATTTAAGTCATCCTTTGTATTTTATCCCTGATCCATGGACACAAACTAAACCTGATAATAATTTTTGGAGCAAACTTATACACTCGACTATATCAAAATTTGTAAAAAAAAATTCTTCTTTGAAGATAAATTTTTTAGACCTGCTCTCACTTTCTCTAATTATTTTAAAATTTGCAAAGATTAAAAACTACTTTTTTTATCTTAATTTTATTTTTACTGGATTTAAATATAAGTGGAGACAAGCTCTTTTCTTAGATTTATTGTTAAATGATATCCATTTGCAATATTTTAAAAACAAAAAACCAAATTTTTCAAATGTTTTTTTCAATGGTATTGCACATATTCAGCATCACTTTTTTTTTAATTCGAAGGTAATTGAAAATAATGAATTAAAAAACCCAGAATGGTACGTTGAAAAAAATAAAGATCCTTTTGGAGAAGCATTAAAAATTTATGATAAAATTTTGGGCGACTATTTAAGTCGTAATGATATTAAGCTTATCCTTGCAACTGGATTGACGCAGACCCCATATGATACAGTAAAATTTTATTATAAAATTGAAAAACATGAGGAATTTTTTTCTAGACTAAAGATTGATTATGTCAACATTCAGGAATTAATGTCTAGAGATTTTATAATTTATTTCTATAGTGAAAAGCATGCTAAAAATGCAGAAACTATTTTAAGAAATTTAAAATTAAACAGTAAAAAAATATTTAAAATAGATAATAGAGGATTAAATTTATTCATTACATTAGTTTATCCAGAAGAAATTAAAAAAAATGAATTGTTAGAATCAAGTAACATCGAACTTTACAAATATGTTTCATTTGTTGCTGTCAAAAATGGTATGCATAATGAAAAAGGTTTTTATTATGATAACTTTTCAAAAAACATAAAAAGTACAATTAAAATAAGTGAAATTAAAAATATAATTTTAAAAATATTTAACTAATTATGAAAGATAGAATTGCAGTTATTGGATTAGGTTATGTTGGTTTGCCTTTATCTCTAGCTTTTAATAAGAAATATGATGTCGTAGGTTATGATTTAAATCATAAGAGAATTAAAGAATTAAAAATATATAATGATAGTACTAGAGAAGTATCAAAAAAAAATTTAAAAAAAGTAAAAAACTTAACTTTTACGTCAGATTCAAAAAAACTTAAAAATTGCAATATTTTTGTGATAACTGTGCCTACACCTATCAATAAGTCAAATTTGCCAGATTTATCTCACATTATTAAAGCTACAAAATTAATTGGAAAAAATATTAAAAAAAATTCTATTGTTATTTATGAGTCAACAACTTATCCCGGATGTACAGAAGAGATTTGTGTTCCAATTTTAAGTCAAGAATCAAAATTAATATATAATAAAGATTTCTCTTGTGGCTATTCACCTGAAAGAGTAAATCCAGGTGATAAAACCAGAAAATTAACTCAAATCGCAAAGATCGTTTCTGGATCTAACAAAAAAGCCTTAAATAAAATTTTCAAGATTTACTCTGAAAGTATTAAAAGCAAAATAATTAAAGTTAGTTCAATAAAAATTGCCGAAGGGGCAAAAATTATAGAAAATACTCAAAGAGATTTAAATATTGCTTTAATGAACGAGTTTTCAATTATATTTAAAAAATTAAATATTAATTTTGAGGAAGTTCTAAATGCAGCAATGACAAAATGGAATTTCATACCTTTTAGACCAGGATTGGTTGGTGGGCATTGCATAGGTGTAGATCCATATTATTTAGCCTATAAATCGAAAAAAATTGGTTATGATCCTAAATTGATTTTAGCGGGAAGAAAACTAAATGATTTAATGTATAAATTTGAGGGAAATGTAATTCATGGATTGTTAAAAAAAATAAAAAAACCAAAAGTTTTAGTTATGGGACTTTCTTTTAAAGAAAATGTAACCGATATCAGAAATTCTAAAAGTTTTAATTTAATCAAATATTTGATTAAAAAAAAAGTTAATGTCGATAGCTATGATGATAATGTAGATCATAAACAAGTGAAAAAAATTTATAATATTTTACCCATTAAAAAATTGAAAAAAAATTATTATGATGCAGTAATAATATTAGTAGCACACAANAGTTTTGTTAATTTTAGAAAAAAAATCAAATCTTTAGTTATTCAAAATGGTTTTATTTACGATTTAAAAAATATTTTTAAAACAAATAATAAAATAATAAAAGTAAATGATTAAAATTTATAATTTAGTTACATTTTTCTATAATTTAATTTTTACAATTTTTGAAAATATTATCTTTAGAAAAAAAATTAACGAAAATGAATTTACTGAAAAAGGTTATTTAAAATTTTATAATTTAAAAAATATTAAAATTGATTTTAAAGAAAGTGAAAATATAATCGTAAACAAATATTACAAAAAAATTATTCTTTTAAATAATGAACTTAATGAATTAATCTATTCTATTTTTATTGAAAATAAATTATATGAAAAAATTTCGAGTAAAACAGGATTCAATTATAGTATAGATTTTTTTACCGCATATGAAACTTCAAGTATATTAGAGGAAGATCAAAATAAGGGATGGTATGCTAATCATCCTCACAGAGACAAACCTTACAGTAAAAATACAATTAAATTAATAATTCCAATGCAGAGTATTAGAAATGAACATGGACCAATGAGAATAATTGATAAAATTAAATCAAAAAACTTCAATCCAACAAAAAAATATAATTTTGAAAATGTGACGTGTGAAACTGGTCAAGCCTTCTTATTTAATCCAAATATTTGTTATCATTATGCGTCTAATCCTAATAAAGGTGAAAAGAGAAGACAGATGATGTTTCAACTAAATCCATCAAAAAATTGGTGTATTAATCAAAAGATATTTGAGTATCAAAATAAAAGAGAACCTAAATTTCCCTTTTTTTCTTATTTATTTAATTCTAAAAAACATTTAGGTTTATCTAGTCTTTGAAGATTAAATAAAATAGCGTTAAATGAAAATTAGCATTATTATCACCTCATATAACTCAGAAAAATATTTAAAATTTTCTATAAATTCAGTTTTAAATCAAACATATAAAAATTTTGAATTAATTATAGTTGATGATGGATCTAGTGATAAAAGTAGATTGATAATAAATCGTTTTAAAAAAAAAGATAAAAGAATAAAAACATTATTTTTAAAAAAAAATTCTGGNACACCATCAGTACCAAGAAATTATGGCGTAAAATTATCTAGAGGAGATTATATTTGTTTTTTAGATGCAGATGATTGTTGGACGATTGACAAATTACATAAACAAATTAAACAATTAAAAAAAAATACAATTATCTCATTTACAGCATGTTATTATATAAAAGAAGATGGGACAGATTATTCAAATTATTTAGAAAATTTTATCAGACAATATTTACAAAATATTGTAATTAAAAAAGGTATCAGCGGACTTTTTGCTTATAATCCAATAATATTATCCTCTGTATTGATAAAAAAAAAAGAATTTAAAAAATACTATTTTGATACTTCTAAAAGTATTGTTGGTGTGGAAGATTTTGATTTGTGGTTAAAAATTCTTTATAAAATTAATAAAACGCAAATTGAATTTTGTGATGAAAGACTTGTAAAAATAAGGCGAACTTCCAATAGCTTGAATATTAATTATACTCAAGCATCTTTAAGAGCTACTTATTGCTTAATGAAGTTTTTTCTTGAAAATAAAATAATGAAAAACTTTCAGTTTTTGTTAACTGGAATTTTTTTAAGAGCATTTAAAAATTTAATTAAAGCATACGAAAAAAAAATAAAAAAAGTTTTTCTTAAATTGAGTGTTATACTTTTATCATTTTATTTGATTATCTTTTATACACCTTTGTTTTGGTATCTTGGAAATAATCTAGTCTATTATGATGACCCTAAATTTACAAAAACACTAGTTATATTATCAGGAAACGGAAGTACTGATTATATAAATACTGNCTACCAAAGAAGATATCTTGATACTAAGATTTTGTTAGAGAAAAATAAATTCGATAGAATTTTCTTAATGGGAAGAACTCAAGAAATAGAAGAAAGTGAAATTTTAAGATCATTATTGACTTATGATGGTATAAAAAAAGAAAATATTATTCTCATTAATAAAACTTTTGCAAATACAAAAGAAAATATCGCTGAACTGTCAAAAATACTTAAAAGTAAAAATGTTAAAGAATTAAATTTCTTAACATCACCATATCACACAAAAAGATCCAAACTACTATGGTCGACACACAAAAAAAAGTTAGATGTTTATATTAGTGAAAATATAAATAATCCAATAAAAGATTTAAAATGGCAGCAAAATTATAAAACTATAAAAGTTATAATTTATGAATATATGGCAATAATTTATAATAAAATTAGAGGTTGGATTTGAATTATTTAATAACAGGCGGTCTAGGATTCATAGGAGTGAATTTTTTAATTAAATTGTTAAAAAAAAAAAAATTAAAAATTTATAACNTCGATTTTGAAAAATATTCTAGTAATTCAAATCTTTTAAAAGTTTTAAAAAAAAAAAAAAATTTTTTTCATAAAAAAATAAATTTAGATAATTTTTCAGATGTTAAAAAAATTTTTAATACAGCTCAACCTGACTTGATAATTAATTTTGCAGCAGAAACTCATGTGGATAATTCAATAAAGTCTTCAAAAAAGTTTATAAATTCAAATGTAATAGGGACGTATAATTTGTTAGAATGTTCAAGAAAATATCTAGAAAAAAATAAAAAAAAAAATTTTAAATTTATTCAAGTTTCAACTGATGAAGTATATGGAGATATAAAAATTAAACAAAAGAAAAAGTTTACAGAAAATTCAAATATAAATCCGAGTTCACCCTATTCTGCAACAAAAGCTTCAGCTGATATGTTAGTAAGCGCTTGGCATAGGACTTATGATTTACCTACCATTATAACGCGTTCTTCAAATAATTATGGTCCTTATCAGAACAAAGAAAAACTTATACCAAAAATTATTACTAATATTATTAAAAGAAATTCTATTCCTATTTATGGCAAAGGAAAAAATATAAGAAATTGGATTTATGTTGAAGATAATGTTGATGCATTAATGAAAATTATTTCTGTTGGTAAAGTTGGTCAAGTTTATAATATTGGAAGTAAAAATGAGATGTCAAATATACAAATAACAAAACTTATATGTTATGAGATGAGTAAAAAATTATCAGATTATAGTTATAATCAAAATTTAAAGTTAATTACTTATGTTAAAGACAGAAAAGGACATGACGAAAAATATAGCCTAGATACAAAAAAAATTAAAAAATTAAATTGGAAAGAAAAAATAAATTTCAAAATTGGTATAAAAAAAACAATCGAGTGGTTTTTAAAGGAAGAATATGAATTTTAAAAAGGCAATCATAATAGCAGGTGGATCTGGATCAAGATTAAACCCAATTACAAATTTAATTTCTAAGCAGTCATTACCTATTTATGATAAACCAATGATTTATTATCCATTATCAATAATAATGTTATTAAAAATAAAGGACATACTCGTAATAACAAATAAAGAAAGTAATTTATATTTTAAAAAACTTCTTGGAAATGGAAGTAAATTTGGAATTAAAATTAAATTTAAAATTCAACATCATCCAAAAGGAATAGCTCATGCAATTAAAATTAGTGAAAAATTTATAAATAAAAAAAATATTTGTGTTATATTAGGTGATAATATTTTTTACGGACAATCACTCATCGAAAATATAAAAAGTGTAACAAAGAACAATCAAGGAGCATCAATTTTTGGTTATTACATGAATAATCCAAACAAATATGGGGTAATTAAAATAAACAATGATAATAAAATTACAGGCATAACGGAAAAACCGCGAAAAATAATCTCTAATTACGCTATACCAGGGTTATATTTTTTTGATCAAAATTTGATTAAATATGTAAAAAAAATTAAGCCCTCTAAGAGGAAAGAATTAGAGGTAGTCGACTTATTGAAAGAATACTTAAGAAAAAATAAACTCAATGTTAAAATTTTTGGAAGAGGTTTAGCTTGGTTAGATACTGGAAATGCAGATAATTTATTAACTGCCTCAAACTTTATAAAAACTATAGAAGATAGACAAGGTATAAAAGTCGCTTGTTTAGAGGAAATTGCATTAAATAATAAATGGATTACAAAGAATTTTTTAAGGAAAAGTTTAAAAAAAATAAATCAATCGGTATATTTTGATTATATCAGAAGATTGGTTTCATAATGAAACTTGAAAATAGATATTTCGGAAAAGTTTTAGTTTTTAAAATAAAAAAGTATAATGATAAACGTGGTAGTTTTTTTGAGACTTATAATAAAGAAAAAATAAAAAGATTTATAAAAAAAAATTTTACATATGACGCGGTTTCAATTAATAAAAAAAATGTTTTTAGAGGATTACATTATCAAACAAAATTAAAACAAAGTAAATTAGTTCAGGTTTTAAAAGGCAAAATAATAGATATAATAGTTGATGTAAAAAAAAATTCCAAAACATTTCTTAAATACAAAAAAATTTTGCTTAGTGATAAAAATAATAGGGTGGTATATATTCCCGAAGGTTTTGCACATGGATTTTTAGTTCTCTCTGAAGTAGCAGTAATTTCATATAAAATTACAGGTAAGTATAAAAAAAGTTATGAAAAAACTTTATTTTGGAATGATAAAAAATTAAAATTAAAATTATTAAAAAAAATCCAGCATAAATTAATTTTTTCAAAAAAAGATCGTGAAAAAAAAAATTAAAATATTAATTACTGGAAAAAATGGACAATTAGCTAGAGCAATATTAAATACCTTAAAAAATAAATATCATTTAATCAGTTATTCAAAAAAAGAAATTAATATAAACAGAAAAAAAGATTTAAGTAAATTAAGTTTGAAAAATACATCAATTATAATTAATACAGCAGCTTACAACGACGTAGAAAAATCTGAAAAGAATAATAAATTAGCAAATGAAACAAATTTTTTAGCTTTGAAAAATTTGAAAAATATTTGCGATAATAACAATATATTTTTAATCCATTTTTCATCAGATTATGTTTTTGATGGAAAGAAAAAAAGCTACAAAGAATATAATAAAACTAATCCATTAAATAAATATGGAAAATCAAAAGTAAAAGGTGAAAAGTTTTTAATGAATTCAAAATTACATAATTTCTTAATAATTAGAATTAGCTGGGTTTATAGCAATATAGGAAATAATTTTTATACTAAAATTTTAAAATTATTTAAAAAGAAAAAAGATATTAAAGTTGTTAATGATCAATTTGGTGTTCCTACTTCTACAAAATTTATAACCCTCTACTTAGATAAAGTAATTAACCAAATAAATAAAAATAAAAAAATGTCAAAGATTTACCATTTAACCCCTAATGGAAAAACTTCATGGTATAAGTTTTCTCTTTTGATATCAAAATTATTCTATAAAAGACAATCTAATCAAATGGAAAGGGTGAAAATCATACCTATAAAATCTAATTTTTATAAAAAAGCTAAAAGACCATTATGCTCAGTATTAAATTCAAAAAAAATACAAAGAAAATTTAATATAAAATTTAGAAACTGGGAATATTACTTTATGAAGGAATTCAGATAAATGACGATTTGTATTCATTGTAAAGGAACTTTAAAAAATATTATTAATTTAAAAAGAATTCCGTTAGTAAATAATTTTTCAAGCAAAAGAGTTAAAAAATTTAAAACAAAAATATCAATTTGTAAAAAATGTAAATTATTCCAACATGAAAATATAATTAATAAAAAAAAAATTTTTAATAATAATTATCCATATGTATCTTCAACATCTAAAAATTTAATTAATCATTTTAGGAATATTTATGAAAATATTAATTTAAAAGATAAAAATTTTTTATTAGAAATAGGTTCAAATGATGGTTCATTTTTACAAAATTTCAAGAATAGAAAAATTAGACATCTTGGAGTTGACCCTTCAAAAATTGCATGTAAAAAAGCAAAGAAAAATAATTTAAATATTATTAACGATTTTTTTTCATATAAATTAAGTAAAAAAATATTAAAAAAATATGGAAAAGCAGATATAATTTTTTCAGCTAACACTCTGGNTCACGTAGAAAATTTAAATGATGTTTTAAGAGGGATAGATTTATTGTTGTCAGAAGATGGAGCATTATATATAGAAAATATTTATCTAAAATCTCTTTTAAAAAATAATTTGTTTGATCAATTATATCACGAGCATATTTATACTTATTCAATTGAATCATTAAAAAATATTTTTTCAAAATATAATCTTTTTATAAATGANGTTAAATTTAACAAAATGCAAGGAGGTTCTTTTTTTATTAAACTAATTAGAAAAAATAAAAAAAAAAAAATTTATTGAAAAAATTATATCTAGTGAAAATAATAAAAATTTATTTAATAAAAACTTTAAAAAATCTGTAAATAATAGAATTCATAGTTCTTTAAATAAATTGAGTTTATTTATAAAAAAAAAAAAATAATCAAAATATAAAATTAACTGGATACGGTGCTTCTGCTAAGGCTGTAATGTTAATTAATCTTTTAGGTTTATCAAAAAAAAATATACAATTTATTGTTGATAATACAAAAAATAAACAAGATAACTTATTGCCTGGTACAAATATTCCTATAATTTCACCCAAAAAAAGTAAAGATTACTTAGGTAGTTTTTGTGTAATATTTAGCTGGAATTTTGCAAAAGAAATAATTCTTAAAGAAAAAAATAGAAATTTAAAAACAAAATGGGTAATACCTATTCCTAAACTTAAATTAATAAAATGAAAAAAATTTTTGCAGTAATTATTTCCTATAACAATGAAAAAACAATTAAAAAGTTATATGATTCCATTAATAAAGAGTTTTTTTATAAAATAATTTTAATTGATGATTGTTCTACAGATAACACATTTAGTATTGCTAAAACCTTAGGGTGTGAATGTTTTCAAAATGAAAAAAATTTAGGCATGGGCGGAAATTTAAAAAAATCGATGCAAATAGCTTTTGAAATGGGTGCTGATTATGTTCTAGAAGTTCATGGTGATAATCAATATAATCCTAATGAAATTATAAAAGCTAAAGATTTAATTCATAAAGATTACGATCTGATAATTGGATCGAGATTTGTAAATAAAAATCCATTCAAAAAAGATGGCATGCCTTTCTTGAGATACTTAGCAAATAAAATTTTCAGCAAAATTACTAGCTTTTTATTGGATATTAATCTTAGTGAATTTCATACAGGCTTTAAATTATTTAGTAAAAATTTTCATAGTAAAGTTCCATATGAATTAAATTCAAATTCTTATTTATTTAGTTTTCAAATTATTCTTCAGGCAAAATTATTTAATTTAAAAACTGATGAAGTAAGTATTTCATCTGTTTATAATGATGAGGTAACTTCATGCAATTATTTTGAGGGTTTTATTTATTTATTAAGAAATTTTGAAATTATAATACTTTTTTTTCTCGCTAAATTTAAAATTTTCAATCACTCGATCTTCCATGTTAAAAAATGATTTATTTTAATGAAAAATTAAAATATACAATATATAGTTCGTTTGTTTTTTTATTTATTTTCTCTTTATTTTTTCACAAATATGAAATTTTTGAGAGATACAGCTTCATAAAAAGTTCTGAATTAATTTTTTCTATTTTATTTTCATTATACTTATTATTTGACATAAAAAAATTACTTAAAAATTTAAATAAAGATGATTTAGTTTTTTTATCATGGCCCATTTTGAATTTACTTCAATTTTTTTTCAATCAAAATAATCTAATTGGAGTAATATCTTCTACATATGTATTTTTTTTATATTTAATATTTAAAAATTTGTTTTTTGATTTAGGAAAAAATAAAATAATTAAATATTTGATTATTTCATTAATTTTATTCTCTTTAATAACAATTGTAGGATGGTCGTTAGCTCAGTTCAATGTAGATCTTAATCTTACTGAATATAAGGAAGGATGGCCAATTTATATTTTTGAAAGATATAGATCAATTGGATTTATGCCAACACCGAATATGTTGTTCTTTTTTTTAAGTTTTGGATATCTAATTAGCAAGAATTTTGATTTTAAATATAAAAGATTTATCTTACTTATAATTTTTATAGCAATTTTATTAACATTTTCAAAAAGTTTAATGTTTTTCATACCTTTGCTTATAATTCCATACATAATCATAAATAAACATTATTATTTTATTAAGGCATATTTATTTGGTTTTCTGATTATAATTGTTCTATTCAATATTTTAACTAATTTCATAGTAGTGCCAAAAAAAGAAAATTTTTTTAGACAAAATGACAATTCTCATTACAGAGATAAAAATGAACCGCACATTTATGAAAATAAGTATTTTGTCATTTATAAATCAAATTATGCTCAATTAAAATTAAAAAGTCTAAAAATTATCCAGCAAAATTTTTTTACTGGTATTGGTTATGATCAATTTAAAAATCTAGAGATTGATAATCATGAATTCATTTTTGGATATAAACCCCATTCTTCATTTTTAGGATTGGTTGTAGATAATGGAATTTTATCCATATTAATTTTTAGTTACATAATTTATTATTGTTTAAGACAAAATAATAAAAATAAAAATTATTACTTTTTATCACTTATTATTTTTTTAATAGTGGAGTCAATTAATACAGATATTCATTATTTTAAAATATTTTGGATATTTTTACCTTTATTGTTATATGAAAATAAAATTAAAAATTAATTTTCTCAAAGTAATTAAATGTTTTTTTTATACCTTCTTGAAGTTCTATTTTATACTCAAAACCAAGATTTTTTTGTTTTGTGGTGTCGCCACCTCTAGCAAAAACTCCCTCTGGTTTGCTTGAAGTCCCTGTAATTTTTGGTTTTAAACCAAGAAGATCACAAGCTTGTTTTGTAAAATTAATAAAACTAGTAAATTTTCCAGTAGATAAATTTATTGCAGATCCATCATTAATTTTATCCATAGTTTTATACATTCCTTCAATACAATCATCAATATATATAAAATCTCTCATTTGATTTCCACTTCCCCATACCTCAATTAAATCTTTATCTTTATTTTTTAAAATTCTTTTGCATATACTTGGGAAAGGATAGTTTAAATCTTGGTCTTCTCCGTATCCAGAAAATGGGCGATAACATACAGATTTTAAGTTATATTTTTCAAAAGCTATATTAGCAAGATATTCGCATGTTAATTTGGCCCAACCATATGTCATGTCAGGCATTCCAATATTATTTTGAAAAGAAATATCGTTTTCTTTTAATAATCTATAATTATTAAATTTTTGAAGTTCTATAGGATAACAAGCAGAGGAACTAAAACAAATAATTTTAATTGGTTTAGATTTACTGCACCATTGCCAGAAATGACTGTCTATCGATAAATCTTCTGCTACAGTTAAAGGATTATTCTCGATGATTTCCCTACCACCTACCATTGCAGCAAGATGAAATACATAATCAAATTTCTTATTATAATTTTTTTTAAACCACTCACGACAGTCTTCTTTATAAAATTCAAAATTATTATAGTCTTTAGGATTATATAGTGGCCAGCCATTTTTAGGATCTATCCCACCAGTGAGATGAGCTATGTTGTCAACAGCAATAACATAATATCCTTTATCAAGCATAAACTTTACCAATCTTCTTCCAACGAAACCAGCAGCTCCAGTTATTAAAATTCTCTTATTCATCTATTTAAAATGAGATTGATATTGTAAAAATGCTAATTTTGACTTTTTTGGGATATAATTAAATATTTTGTTTGAATTTTTATTTAAATCTTTAATTAAACTAAGATTATTTTCATATCCTATATACTCCTTAAGCATATCCGTTGTTAAATCATGCTGATTTCTTTTTTGAAATACTGATGCTTTGTTATACACAACTTTAAATCCTTTAAAAAAAACGTAAAATGAGGCCCATATATCGTCCATTCTGCCTATGTGAGGAAATAAAAAATAATGAGGAAGAACTTTTTTTGTTAAGAAGGTATTTTGAGAGTTAAAAGGAGAAACCTTATTGGATGAAAAAGGAAAATATTTGTCTTTAAAATTACATATTGGGTGGTGTTCCATTCTACAGATAGCATCAATATCCGGATCTCCATTCCAAAAGTCTGCTTGAATATCTGCTTTTATAAATTTCCTTTTTTTAGTTTTTTTTGCTCTTTGATTCAAAATCTGTATAGGATAACCTCTATGCCATAACTTATTGTGGTTTGTCGCTGAAATTGGATCAAAAGCTAAAGATTTTGTTTGATAAAAATTATTTTTAACCTTTTTATTAATTAATAAATTTTTACCCCAATTTTTATAGGGTATATTATCATCATCAACTACAGCTACTACATCTGCATTGTTTTTTGATGCATATAAAATTCCGAAATTTCTTCTTTGTATACAATTCCAGCCAATTAAATTAGATAGTTTTTTATCAATTTTTTCTTGCCGCTGGGGTGATAAATATATCCCATTTTTTAACTTATAATTTTTAGGTGTTTTTTTATCTCCAACTACTACCAATTTCCAATCTGGCATGGAGTCAAATTTTTTTATAGCCTCTGTAGGTTTATTGATAGAGGTACAAACTATAAATTTATTCATTTTATAAAATTAAATTTTTTTTATTTGAAAAGAATACCTTTATGCCTGTCTTAACATATAAGAAATTATTTAAAAAGGGATTATGTGATTTACCTTCAAGCCTATTTTTCCAATTACTTTTAATTTCTATAACATTAATTCCCAATTTTAGGGGGATTATTAAAGTCTCTAATAATATTGGATGCTTTAATTCTCTAAGTTTAATTTTTTTAATAATATTACTTGGATATATCCTATATCCAAATGTTAAATCTGTTAGTTTTGTTTTATAAAGAAATGAAAAAAAAATTTGAAAAATTTTATTTAAAATTAATTTAATAAAATTATAACCTTGAAAACTATTTTCATCTTTCCATCTTGAGGCAACAATAATTTTATTTTGATATTTTTGAGATTTAATTCTAAGTTTGTGTAAAAATCTTGGATTAGTCTCTAGATCACTAGCCATAAGAACAAAATGACTAGATTTAATATGTTTAATAGCAGTTAAGAGAGCACCACCAAGAAATGGTTTTTCTTGGTATATAACTTTAATTTTTTTTTTATATTTCTTTTTTAAAGTTTTTATTTTTTTTAAACTTTTAAAAGTAGTTTTTGATTTTGAAATAGTTATCAAATACTTTTTTGTATATTTGGAAGATTTTTTTTCAATTTCAGAAATAGTTTTTTCTATACTAAATGTTTCATCAATGACTGGTAAAAATATATCAATTGTATAGCTCATATGAATATGTTATTTTTAAATTTATCAATTTTGATTTATGAACATACAAATTAAAAAGCCATTATTATTTAGCATTAGTTATATTATAATTTTTTTGATTTTAGTTAAGTATTTTTGGGAATTTTTTACTTTTTATCCTATGAGTTTTATGGCAGATGACTCATATTTTTATACTCAAATTGCATACAATATAGGTGTAAATCATTTTTCATCATGGGATGGGTTGAACTTAACAAACAGTTACCATATTTTATGGATTGCCATACTTTCATTTACCTCTTTAATCTTATCTTTTTTTACAGAATTGAAACAACACCATTTAATGGGTCATATTTTTGTTTATCTCTTGATCATTTTTATTTTTTTTAAATATTATTCTTTAAAAGCTTTAGACATTTTTATTTTATTAGGAATTTTTGTTTCAGGATACATATTAATGGAAAATGTTAGTGTAATTATTTTATTATTTATAATCTATAAAGAAATAATTAATTTTCAAAATGAAAAAAAGTTTTCATATTTATTAATTTTGTCTTTTTTTCTAGTTCCATTAGCTAGAATAGATGCAATTGCTTTGGTTGGTTTTATCCCACTCATATTATTCATAAAAACTAGAGATAAGTTTTATTTTTTTTTATTAATAGCACTATTTTTTGGTCTAATTTTTAATTTTTTAATTTTCTATCTTGTGGCAGGTGAATTCTATTCGGTATCGTCTTATGTAAAGATGAATCAAAACATAACCAATACAATGGAACATAGAATTGTTAAAAACACTTTTTATTCAAATATCTTTCCGTTGGGCTGGTTGACACTTAAAATGAGAGGGTATTTGTTAGTTTTAATTTTTTTTATATTTTTAATAAATATTTTTTTTTTCAAAAGAAAACAATCTGACCTTTTTTATGGTTTTTTTTTAGGATTATATTCATATTTTTTCATACAGCTTTTTTTAAATTACATTGATACTTGGTATTATTCTGTAATGTTTGGATCTTTATTCATTGTTATTAAACTATGTGATTTTAAAGAAATTTTTAAAATTGGATCGATTACAGCTTTTTATATATTTATAACCATGTTGTTTTTTGGAAAATTTTACAATTCTTATAAATATTTTGATTTTAGAAAGGGGTACATAGGAGAAATTAAACAAATTGAAAAATATTTACCAGATAACTCAAAAATTTATCAATATGATCTAGCTGGTCATTTGGGTTATTATTCTAATATACGAGTTATAAACGGTGATGGTAGAGTAAATAGTTTTGAATATGCAAATAATCTTTTGAACCAAAATCTTTCCAATTACTTAGTAATAAATAATATATGTTATTTAACAGATATTTTTACTCAAAATCTAGATTCTGAAAAAGTCTTACTAAATCAATCAGGATTGATTGTTAAATATTCTGATGTAGATTTAATTAACAAGTTTGTAAATTTTAATTTATATAAATTAAAAAATTGTAGTGATAATTAAAATATTAATTTATATCTAATTGATCATTCTTTAAATATAAGTATAGATTGTTGACTTTATGAAAAAAATAATTCTTGTAACAGGTGGTGCTGGTTTTATTGGATCAAATTTAATAAAAAAAATAATCGATGAAACATCTTACAATGTAATAAGTCTTGACGATTATTCCACAGGTTTAAAAAAAAATCATTATTTTAATAAAAGAATTAAATACATAAATGGGCATACGATAAATACTACAAAAATTTTAGATAAATATAAAAAAAATATTTTTTGCACCTTTCATTTTGGAGAATTTGCAAGAATTCATCAAAGTTTTTTTTTAACCAATCAGTGTTTTAGATCTAATCTTGCTGGAACATTTGAAGTAATTAATTTTTGTAAAAAAAATAAAATCAGATTTATATATTCGGCAACTTCTGCAGCACTTGGTAATAGAGGTAAAGACGCAGATCTTTCACCTTATGCTTTTAGTAAGACAATCAATATTGAACTTTTAAATAATTTTAAAAAATGGTTTAATTTTAAATTTGATATAATATATTTTTATAATGTCTATGGTATAGACCAAATATCAAAAGGTTTTATGGCAACAGTTATAGGAATTTTTGAAAATCAATATAAAAAAAAGGTTCCTATAACTGTTGTGAGACCTGGCACACAAAGAAGATTATTTACACACATTGATGATACAATTGAAGCTTGCATGTTTGTTTTTAGACAAAAAAAATATAAACAGTATAGTATTTCTTTTGAAAGATCATATTCAATAATTCAAATTGCTAAATTATTCAATCATGCAATAAAGTTTATACCTCAAAGAAAAGGTGAAAGATATAAATCTTCAGTTGTTCAAAAAAATAAAGGAAATAAAATAATAAATATTAAAGCGAAAAAAGATATCAAGGATTATATTTTACATTTTGTAAATAATAATTGAAAGTAAATATTAATATGGATATATCAAAATCAATTGGTTTATTTGATAGTAAAAAATATCAAAAATTATCTATAAAACATGAAAAAAAATATAGAAAAGCTAAACCTTTTCCAAATATAAAATTTAAAAATTTTTTAAAAAAAGAAATTGCGAACGATTTAAATCAATTATTTCCAGATTATTACAAAGGTAAATGGTTTGCTTATAAAAATTTTAACACAACAAAAAATTCAAATTTAAAAAAATCAATACAGGATGAAAGAAACTTTCCTTTATTATTTAGAAGTATATTTAGAGAATTTAATTCAAGACAATTTCTTTTGTTTTTAGAAACTTTAACAGGCATAGAAAATTTAATACCAGATCCATATTTTCTAGGTGGAGGTATTCACTCTTCAAAAAAGGGAGGTTTTTTAAATATTCACACTGATTTTAATTGGCATCACAAGCTTCAATTACATCGTAGAGTTAATGTATTAATATATTTATCAAAAAATTGGAAAAAAGAATTTGGTGGATATTTAGAATTATGGAACAAAAATAAGAATAAAAAAATTATAGAGTATAAGCCCGATTTTAATAGTTGTGTAATATTTAATACTAGCGCTCTATCCTATCATGGTCACCCAAATCCAGTTAATGGGGATAAAAGCACATTTAGAAAAGTTCTAAATTTGTATTATTATACCAGTCAAAGAAAAAAAAATGAAATTTATAATCCTACTTTTACAAATTACGGTAAGTTAAAAAAAAAAAAAAAAAAATAAAAAAAAATTAAAATTTGAAAGAAACCAATGGTGC